>JBMFXL010000023.1:0-11039 GCA_049964275.1 Acidimicrobiales bacterium
GGTCGATGACTTCTCGGGATGGAACTGCGTGCCGACAACGCTCCCAGAACCCACCATCGCCGCGAAGGGAGCACCATATGTAGCGGTCGCGAGGGTGTGGTCGGAGCGGCCGACCGCGTACGAGTGGACGAAGTAGACCCAAGGATCTGGACTCACTGCATCGAGCATGGCGGCACCTAAGGGTGAATCGGGCACCGGTCGGATCGAGAGTTGGTTCCACTGCATATGAGGAAGCCTCGGAGTATCGACCATTCGTTGGACGACACCCTCGAAGATACCGAGGCCATCGCAGTTTGGCGCCTCGTCAGAACCCTCGAAGAGCATCTGCATCCCCACACACACGCCTAAGAGTGGCCTTCCCTCCCCCACCAGTGCAGAGACCGCATCCGCGAAGCCCGTGGTGCGAAAGGCCGTCATGCAGGCGCCGAAGTCGCCCACTCCGGGCACCACTACCGCACTCGCGTCCTCGAGTGCGTCCGGCGTCGCCACAAGCCGAACGTCGCTATGTACCTTCGCGAGTGCCTTGGATGCAGAGAAGAGATTGCCAATCCCGTAGTCGACGACCGCGATCATCGACTCAGAGCACACCCTTGGTGGAGGCGATCTCTGTGCCGGTGATCCGCTTGGCGAGGAAGAACGCCCTCCCGAATCCCTTGTAAATGCCTTCGAGGATATGGTGGCTATTCTTGCCTCGAACCACCGTGACGTGAAGTGCACAGCCGAGCTCGGTCACGAGCGCGCGAAAGAACTCCTCGCCGAGCTGGGGTGCAAATCCGGGCGTTCCAAGTGCAAGGGGATCACCGAAGGTCGCTTCGTAGTACAGGTACGGCCGCCCCGAGAGGTCGAGCACCACCTCTGCAAGGGTTTCGTCCATTGGGATCGCCACATTCGCAAACCGGTCGATTCCCCTTCTGTCGCCGAGCGCCTCAGAGAGCGCAGCGCCGAGGGTGAGGCCGACGTCTTCGACGAGGTGGTGGGCGTCGACGTGGAGATCCCCACGAGCGTTGAGTTCAAGATGGAATCGACCGTGCTTTGCCACCTGGCCAATCATGTGGTCGAAGAAGGGCAAACCGGTCTCGATCGACGACGGAGTGGTCTCGTCGAGGTCAACCGCTACCTCAACCGAGGTCTCGAGGGTCGACCGGGTCCTCGTACTACGACGTATGGGAGCTTGGGCCATATGGCTTCCCAAGGCTAGCGTCCGTCCGCGAGGAGTTCCGCCAACGCCTCCACCAGGCGCGCATTCTCCTCTTTGGTACCAACCGTTACCCTCAGGGAAGGTGGCAGGTGGGGCCAGCCCGCGGTGTTGCGGAGCAGAATCGAACGATCGACCAATGCACGCCAGATCACCTCAGGATCACGGCCAGGGAAGGAGAGCAACATGAAATTGGTCTCCGAGTCGGTCACCGAGACGCCTAGTGCTCTGAGCTCAGCCGCGAGCGCCGTCCGCAAGCGTGCTAACGCGGCAGCTCGTTCGTCGAAGAGGTCCGAGAGCTCGAGCGCTGCCAACACTGCCGCCTGTTTGACCTGGTCGAAATGGTAGGGCAGCACGACCTCGTCGAGCACATCAACGATCGCGGGCGAGCTCACTGCGTAGCCGAAGCGCAGTCCCGCGAGTGAGTACCACTTCGAAAAGGTACGGACCGAGACCACGTTGGCGGCCAGCGCATTAGTGGGAAGACGACTTGACCGAGCGAAATCGGAGTATGCCTCATCGATGACGACGAGATTGCCCGCACACGCTAGGACCTCCTCGATCACCGAGGCCGACTCCACGATCCCCGTCGGGTTGTTCGGTGAACAAAGGTACACCACATCCATCTCGCTGAGCGTGCGTCGGATCTCGTCATCCAACACGATTCGATAGTCCTCGTCACGGAGGCGAGTCAGGACTTCACCACCGACCAACGACGCAATGTGGTGATGGAGCGAGTAGGTCGGTTCGAAGACCAAAGAGCGACGACCCGAGCCCCCGAAGCCAAGCGCAAGCATGAGCAAGACCTCGTTCGAGCCGTTTGCGCAAAAAAGCTGACCCGGCATCACTCCAAGTCGCTCGGCAAGGGCTTCGCGCACCGCGCCATATCCGCGATCGGGATACCGATTGAGGGCGAGCTTCCGCAAGCGCGCCTCGAGGCGGTCGAGGAACTCAGCAGGAGGAGGGAATGGGGATTCGTTGGTGTTGAGGCGTACCTCCACGTCGAGTTGCGGTGAATGGTAGCCACCCCTCAGACCCAGCCCCTCGCGAGGGCGAACGCTACCGCTCATCGGGCTTGTCGCCGGCGCATGGCGACCGACTTTCCATGTGCGGCGAGCCCCTCGGTCTTGGCAAGCGCCTCGACCGCCCATCCGATCGCCTCTGGCGCGTCGTCGGAGACCTCCACCATGTGGATTCGCTTGAGGAAGTCTGACACGCCGAGCGCTGAGGAAAAACGCGCGGTCCCAAAGGTTGGCAGGACGTGGGAGGGTCCCGCTACGTAGTCGCCGAACGCGGCGGTACCGTTCCGTCCCACGAACACTGCACCGGCCGAACGGACGAGGGAAAGATCCTCACTGGCCCCGTCGTAAAGGAGTTCGAGGTGTTCAGGTGCGATGAAGTTCGCCACCTCGATGGCATGTGCGCGATCTCGTACCAACGCGACGAAGCCGCCTCCTTGCAGTGTCGATGCAATCTGATCGCGGCGAGGAGACTCCTCAATGATCGATTCGAGCGCCTCTCGTACCCGCGGGATATAGCTCTCATCCCAGGTAATGAGCCAGGAGAGACCATCTGGACCGTGTTCTGCCTGCACCGCCACGTCGACAGCGGCGAGTGCTGGGTCGACGCTGTGGTCGGCTACTACCACCACCTCAGAAGGTCCTGCAAATGCCGAAGGCACGCCCACGACATTTGCCACCTCTCGCTTGGCTACGGACACATAGATGTTGCCTGGACCTGAGATTACGTCGACCGGTGCAATCGACTCGGTACCATAGGCCATCGCTGCAATTGCTTGTGCACCGCCGACCGGTACCACCTGATCGACACTGCAGATAAAGGCTGCCGCCAAGGTCGCATCATCGACCGCACCCAGTGGAGATGGCGGGACGCAAACTACCACTTCATTGACCCCTGCCTCGCGAGCAATCCCTGCAGTCATGATCACCGAGGAGGGATACCGAGCCAGTCCACCAGGGACATAGCATCCCGCGCGATCGACGGGGACCAGTGCAGTCGAGATCGACATACCGTTGCGAACAAAGCGCTCCATCGAAGAGAGTGACTCACGCTCAGCACGGTGAAACGCTCGGACGGTCATGTGCGCAGCCTCAAGAGCCTCCCTCAATGTGGGATCGATCCTGTGGTAGGCGGCCTCGAGTTCTCCTTGGGCAATCACCACTTCGTCGAGGTCGACACGATCGAAGCGCTTAGTCAGCGAGCGGAGTGCCTCGTCACCACCGAGTCGAACCTCTTCAATGATCGCACGCACCGCATCGATCGGCATCGCATCCGCCACTTTCGGACGCGGTAGTCCACGACGCAGATCCGAGGTAGAGGTTTCCCGAAGATCCACAAGTTCCAGCATGGGCCGTCCAAATCACGTAGAGAGTTTCTAAGGTTGTGTGCAACCAATGCTAGAAGCGGGCACACGCGCACCCGCAGGACACGTGGAGGTGCCCGTCGGTGAATCAAGCCATTGCTGCCCAGCTCTCCTCGATGGAGTACTCTGTCGCAGAGCTTGCAGAACGCGCCTCCCTGCTTGGAGATGAACTCGCGCAAGATCGAGATGAGCGCGGGGCCTCCGACCTCTACCAGATCGAAAAGTCCCTCCGCATTGCCGCGAGAAAGCTCTCCCAGCTCAAGCGCGCACTCTCAAGCTGACGTCAGGCGCCGACTCGGGCAGAGATCGGCAAGCTCGCACGAGCCACACCGAGGTCGGCGCGCAATGCACACGGCTCGGCCATGCAGAATCAGCCGTAGGGATACGAGTCCGGTCTCAGAGGGCTCCAACCAGGTGGTCAAGTCCTTCTCGATTCGAGTCGGATCCGACGCCTTTGTCAGTCCGAGCAGCCTCGACAGGCGCATGACATGGGTATCAACCGCTAATCCAGGGAGATCGAAGGCAACGGAACGGACCACATTCGCGGTCTTCCGACCGATCCCAGGCAGACTCACGAGGTCATCCATTGCATTGGGTACCTGACCCCCGAAACGGTCGCGTACGCCTTGGGCGAATCCGATGATGTTCTTGGCCTTGTTCCGAAAGAAGCCCGTTCGATAGATCAACGATTCGACCTGGGCAGGATCAGCCTCTGCAAGCGACGCGGCGTCGGGATAGGCATTGAAGAGCCCAGGGGTGACCTGGTTGACCGTTACGTCAGTGCACTGGGCTGAGAGGATCGTCGCGACGGCAAGCTGAAAAGGACCGTCGAACCGAAGCGCACAGAGCGTGCGCACGTCTCCTGGATAAAGCTCTGCCAAGCGATCCAGGATCGCTCGACGTCGTTGTCGTTCCTTGGCGCTCAAGCTCACGACCCTACCCTAGGGCATCATCCATCCACCGCACCGAGACACCCTGCGACTCATCCGCACTTGGAGCACGACAACGATGGGGGGTAATCTCTGGGCGTGTCCAATATTGCAGTTCATCGTCGGGTAGGCGAACAGGAGATCTCCTCGATCATCGGCCTCGCACGAGTGATCGAGGCATACGATGGCCACAAGGCCCTCGACGACCATGCCTGGTTGGATCTCGCCCAAGGGGGACGCAAGGGCATCATTGGATTTATCGCGGAGACCACTCCCGCGCGTGCCATCGTCGGATACCTCCAAATCTCAGTACGGGGTACATCGTGGGCACTCGAACTCCTCGTGCACCCAAAAGAGCGAGGGCCGCACGCCCATGTCGCGGAGGCCCTTCTCGAGGAAGGTATCCGAGAGATTCGCCGTCAAGGTGGGGGCCACGTTCATATGTGGATGGCAAAACCGAACGAGTTCACCCAGCGCGTTGCGATGTCGGTCGGAATGACCCAGGGACGTGACCTGCTCCAGCTCCGTCGCTCACTCCCCCTCGAAGAGGACGTAACCGAACGGGACCCTCGGATTCGCACGTTCGTGGTGGGGGAAGATGAGGATGCGTGGTTGAAGGTGAACAACAAAGCATTCGACTGGCACCCCGAGCAAGGCGGCTGGTTACTCGAGACCCTTCTCCTCCGAGAAGCGGAACCGTGGTTCGACCCACAAGGCTTCTTCCTCTATGAACTCGAAGATCAGATCGCCGCATTCTGCTGGACCAAGATCCATCGCAACGACGACGAGTCCATCGGAGAGATCTACGTCATCGGCACCGATCCTGCGTTCGGAGGACGCGGGCTCGGAGAGCGGCTCTGTCGGCACGCGCTGTCCTATCTCACACAACAGGGCTGCACCATAGGGATGCTGTACGTCGACGCAACGAATGCACCGGCTCGCCGTCTGTACGAGAAGCTCGGATTCCATATCGACCACATCGACCGCGCCTACGTGGCGGACATACCGCCCGCATAGGACTTCACCTTGCACATCGGATGGATGCCATGCAGCGAGAGCATCGCTCGGAGGGATCTTCCCGGATAGCCACCAACGAACTAGTTGCCGACGAGTGATCCGTGTTCAGCGACGAGTTCCCTGAGCGAGGTGGCCATCGCAGCGAGTTCTGAGGCCGCGGCAAGCGCATCAGACGAGCCCGCTGCAGCTTCCTTGGCGGCACGGGCAGCGGCCGAGATGTGATCGGAGATCTGGCGCGAACCGCTGTTCACCTCTCGCACGTTCCGAGTCACCTCCGCCGTCGTCAGAGTCTGTCGCTCCACCGACGTCGCGATCGCCGACTGGATGTCGTTGATCTTTCCAATCGTGGAACCGATTCTCCCAATTGCCTCGACTGAATATTCGGTGTCGATTTGGATGGCTCGGATCATGGAGCCGATCTCGTCGGTCGCTTTAGCCGTCTCCGTCGCGAGATCCTTGACCTCGTTCGCCACCACGGCGAAGCCTTTGCCCGCTTCACCGGCGCGCGCCGCCTCAATGGTGGCATTGAGCGCGAGGAGATTCGTCTGCTGTGCGATCGACGTGATCACTTCGAGCACGCGCCCGATCTGGTTGGAGGAGTCAGCCAGCTTCGCGATCGTCTGGCTCGTTGACTCCGACTCACGCTTGGCACTCACGCCTACCTCGAGGGCCTCGGCGGTGCTCGTGGCGATCTCCTGGATCGCGGAGACCATCTCCTCGGTGCCCTGTGCCGCTGATTCGGTACTTCCCGCGATGTCTTGGCTCGTCACCGCGACCAGCTCCGCCTGCGCCGACGCCTCGCCGGTACCCGACGACAATGTTCGGGCGGTAAGCGTCAGCGTCTCCGAGGATCCTGCAAGTCGTTCCGCGCTTCCTGCAACCTCAGTAATCAGTCGCACCAGGACCTCTTCACGCTTCTTCATTTCACGCTGACGCAGATCATTCTCCTGCTGCGCCCCTCGAATCGTCAAGGTCAAACGCACGGCAGTTGCCACCAAGGTGCATGCGGCAAAGGCGAGGGCTCCATGCCCGATTGAGGCAAAGCTGGCTGCGATGAGTATCAGAAGGCCAAGACCTGCACCAAGACCCGGAAGGACAAATCCCCCCGATCGCGGTGGTTCAAGCTCAGAAGTCTCTACCGGTTGGCGCCATACGGCGAGTGAGATCACCAGCAACGCTATCGGCCATGCGGCCGCGTTCGAGAAGTATCCCATGCGGCTATTGGGCTGCAAGATGTTGTAGGTGTCACCGATCGCATTAACCGCCACCGCGACGGCAAACAAGGTGACAACCGACCTGCGATCCCGTGGAACCGCCGCGAGACCGCCGATTGCCACCGCGAGAAGGCCAAGATCGCCCGCTGGGTAGGCCATCTGAGTGATTGATGCGAGGGACACACCACCAACCGCAGTAATCACTGGATGAAGGAGAAATGCGGTGAACACCGCAGTCACTCCAAGACCAGCGATCAATCGATCAAGCCAGGTTGTGAGACCTGCCGGGGTGGACTCTCTTCTGAGCAACGCAGCGATACCGGCAAAACAGAGTGGAAAGAAGAGCAGGTAAAAGGCATCAGCTACCGAGGGAGTGGACGGAGTACGACCGCCAATCGACTCAATTGTCTGGGCAATATCGCCAAATCCCCAGGACATGGCAGCAAGACCAGCCCATAGCGGAAAGCGTTGTCCAACATCGGTACCCGCACGCCAGCGCCCATCACGGTACCTTCGCACTGCATACACAATACACACCGCAAGCCACCTCAAAGAGCGCGGTCGACCAACCATCGAGGGGCATCCAATACGCACCGACCGGTCGTACGAGCAACGAGATACAGAATGCGCCGATCGCCACGAATGCCACGACGTAGATGTTTCGCGTGCGGGAATCCAGCCGTGGAGTACGCGGCACAACGAGAGAACCTTCCATGGTCATCACCTCGGAACCAAGGGTTCATCATGGTCTCACCCGGCGTGAGCCATCGAAGGAAGTGTCGGCACTACGCTCGTTACCTTGAGCGAATATTCACGAATGCCAAGTCACCCATTGAGAAGACATCGCGTCGCCGCTCAGCCCCGTCAGGTCTTGGCCTGATGATCTGAGGGCTTTGAGGTGGTATCGATCAATAGCAAATCCGACCCGAGTCCTACCTATCTGACCGAATAACCGATCAAGTGCCCGACCAAATAGGTCACTCCTGATCCAATTGCCGCAAGCGTCAACTGCCGTATTGCCGATCTCAGATATCCGCGCCCGGTGAAATACGCCAGAAGCACACCGATCCCTGGTGTTGCGAGACCTGCAATAAGAACGGAGAGCCACACGCCCGTCGATCCGGTCGTAAAGAACCACGCGACGAGCGGAAGGAACGCTCCGACCGCGAACGCCACGAACGACGATCCAGCGGCCTGCCAAGGTGACCCGATGGCGTCGGGATGCACGCCGAGCTCCTCCTGCGCATGGAGCGACAACGCGATGGCAGGATCTCGCATGAGGTAGTCCGAAACCTGGAGAGCCAGCTCTTCGGGCACACCGCGCTGCTCGTAGAGCTTGGCAAGCTCTCTCGTCTCTGCAGCAGCATGAAGGTCGATTTCCCTCGCTTCAATGGCGATCTCTCGCTCGAAGAGCTCCTTTTGTGCTCTCATCGAGACATATTCTCCGAGCGCCATGGAGAACGCGCCTCCGACAAGACCCGCGAGACCAGCAAGCCGAATGAGGGGTGCTGAAGGGTGTGCACCTGCCACGCCAAGAATGAGGGAGACATTCGACAACAAGCCGTCGGAGATACCGAACACTGCGGCACGAGCAGCACCGCCACTGATATCGCGGTGACCCCCGTGACTAGGAGTCTCCGCACCTACACTGGGAGCAACATCCATTGTGTCTTGAGATCCCATGCGGTGGAAAAAAGAAGTAATACCGAAACGAGTGGCGCTCATGCCGAACATTCTAGTCAGTCAGTCGCACCTGTTCGAGGACTTCAATGCGTGGACGTCCGAGCTTGCTACCCAGGTGCCCAGGCACCGAATCGTGCAGATTTCCGACTCGCTCTTTCGGCGATATGAGCTCCCTTGGGAATCCACCTCACTCCCCCTCGAGCTTCGTCGCCAGCTTCAAGCTTCCCTTCGAACCTCCCTCGATTCCGTCGCTGAATACCACGCGGATCAGGGGATGACCACCAAGGCCGTACTCGCTATGGACGATGGCGCAAAGATTGAGACGGTCTTGATGCGATACCCCAAGCGTTCCACGGTGTGCATCTCGAGCCAGGTTGGTTGCGCCATGGGCTGCACATTCTGCGCGACTGGTCAGGGAGGATTCGGCAGACACCTCCGAAGCTCCGAGATGGAGGAGCAGTGGGTGTGGGCAAGTCGAGCGCTTCGCTCCCAGGGAGGAGGTGATCGTCCGACCAACGTCGTCATGATGGGCATGGGAGAGCCGTTGGCCAACTACGACCAGGTCATTTTATTCGTACGCGCACTCGTCGAACGATACGGACTGGGGCAGCGCTCCATCACCATCTCAACCGTCGGCATCGTGCCCGGAATACGGCGACTCACCAACGAGCCACTCCAGGTCAATCTTGCCGTCTCTATCCATGCACCCGATGACGAGACAAGGAACCAGATCGTTCCCATGAACCACCGCTACGGGATCGACGACATCATGGACGCGCTCAACGACTACGTAATCCGCACCCATCGGCGGGTCTCCTTCGAGTATGCCCTCATCAACGGGGTCAATGATCACCCTGAACACGCCGCGCGCCTCGCGGCTCTCGCACGAGAGTTGCGAGCACACGTCAATCTCATTCCGCTCAATCCCACGCCGGGGTACCCGGTGCAAGGAACCCCGCTCGAAGTGGTGCGCCGCTTCCGAGATGCCCTTATCGAGCACGGCGTAGCGGCATCGATTCGTACTACCCGAGGGGACGACATCGCCGGTGCGTGTGGTCAGTTGGTACAAACGATAGAACGACGAGACAGGCCGAAGTCTCGCCCAAGTACCACCTCAGTCGATTCCCAGGCCAGCGCGTAGAATGAAGCTGTTGCGATTGCGCTGCGTCGCAATCCGAAAGTGAGGTCGAACGAATGCGATCCGTCAAGTTGCTGAACCAGAGTCACCCGCAGACGCTGATGATCGCGACGGTGCTTCTCTATATGACAGCGGTACTCCAGTTCGTCAATTTCATCCTTTTTCGCAACATCTCACCATTTACCCTGCTCTTCGGGGTTGTACTCCCCGGACTAGGTGCATGGGCAACTGCCGGAAATAAGCGTTGGGGCTACTACATGGCGTTGGTGGCCGCAGGTATCCCGGTGCTTCTCCTGATCTATTACGTCGCGGTCATAGGACTTGGCTTCATCATGAGCAGCGTGCTCCAGGTCATCTTCACCATCGCCCTCTTCGCCCTCTTGATTCATCCCCAGTCACGCAACTACGTCAAGGAGTGGTTTGCGTGAGCGATCCCATTGTGCCTGCAGCACGTGGTAGAACAGTGCCATGGCGACGGTAATCAACGGCATTGAAGGACTCACATCCATGATCGGCGTGCCTCTTGGCACAAGCGAGCCTCTACTCATCACTCAGGAGCGCGTGAACCTCTTCGCGGATGCGACCGGTGATCATCAGTGGATTCACGTTGACCCGGATCGGGCCAAGGCTGGTCCGTTCGGGACGACGATTGCACACGGCTATCTCACGCTTTCCATACTTCCCGAGCTGCTCGGTCAAATACTCACGGTGACAGGGGTCTCGATGGGTGTGAACTACGGTGCCAACAAGATTCGGTTCCCCTCACCCGTTCCGGTCGGAGCGACCGTTACCGCATCGGCCAGCATCGCTGGCGTCAAGGAAATACCGGGCGGGGCCCAGGTAACTATGGACACCGAGGTCACTGTTGAAGGCGCCTCCAAGCCGTCCATGGTCGCACAACTCGTATTCAATTACTACGCCTAGCGCCAAGCCAGCATTGGGTCGCACGCTCAATCACCCTTTTCGCAGATCCCGTTTCAGGGTGACGCGCCCATGAGCGGACTCGATGTCGTCATTGGTGCCCTCGTGGTGCATAACGCATTTCGCGATCTTCTTGAACTGCTATTCGTCGTTGCAATCGCCGGGATGCTCTACTCCGCGATACGTTCGGTTGCGAGAGGTGAAGTTCGTCCGCTCCGCTGCCCAAATTGTCGGAGACCCACCTCACGCGCCTATCCTCGTTGTCGATTCTGTAACTACCTACTTGAATCATCTGATCAGCAACTCGAATAGTTTCATTCTCAACTAGATTGGACTTCAT
Source organism: Acidimicrobiales bacterium (assembly GCA_049964275.1). Lineage (GTDB taxonomy): Bacteria > Actinomycetota > Acidimicrobiia > Acidimicrobiales > Acidimicrobiaceae > JAJYZP01. Next base: position 10,821 of record JBMFXL010000023.1, read on the forward strand.
GAGTTCAGACGCGTCAGTTGAGGACGCCTCGCTTCAATGGTCGATCCACGAGCTCTCCAGTGACACCGGGATGCGGGTCGAGACCATTCGCTACTATCAATCTCGGGGACTCCTTCATCCCCCACGCCGAGAGGGTCGGCTCGCCCTCTATGACCGGTCGCATCGACGTCGCCTGGAACAACTTCAAGAGCTTCGAGAACGAGGTTGGTCACTCCAAGC
>JBMFXL010000024.1:0-11037 GCA_049964275.1 Acidimicrobiales bacterium
GGGGGTTGGTCGATCGTCTTGGTCTGCGGGGTCGTTGCCCTCGTGACTGGCATCACTACGACGACATGGTGGGCGAATCAGACCGCTGTCCGTTCTAATGTACGGTTCGCAAGGGAAGGCATCTCGCTCGACGACGATTAGGTGTCTCTTCGCTGCTCGATCGCCGTCGAGGGAGGTAGCGTCGCGGACTCCGCGTCGCGGAGCCAGATCTCCAAGATCATGGCGAAACCGATCTGGAAGAGGGCCTCACCTTGGATCATAAGCGTGAGTGCATGATTGGGGAGAGAACCGGCCGAGAGCAGTCCTCCTACGAGCTGTATCCCTACCGCCACGATCGCCCAGCGCGAGGATGCGCCCGATGCTGCGAGCACCACACCTACGAACATGTCGAAGGCGAAGAACGCCGCACCGATGACCATATGTGTCCAGTTGAAAAAGGTATCGATGGTGAACGGGGTGATGAGCAAGAGCGTGAGTCCGGCTCCCGTGCCCCATAGCGCCGTCCTCACCAGGCGCTCATGCCGATCGAGCGATACCGTACTGCCCGCGCGGAACAAGAAGTAGGCGCAGAGGAGGTAGGTGGCGCCGTAGATGGGAAGCGTACTCAGATGGACTCCGTACACGCTCACTCCATAGACGTCGGCGTTGCCTCCGTGGGGGATCAGCGCGCAGGCTCCAATACCCACCACGGCGATACACTCCGCGCGATGGAGTTCCCTTCGCGCCTTCCCCGATGGGTGCTCATTCTGCTTGAACGACTGCTCGGACATCGCTCGTGTCCTGTCACCTCCGCGTGCTCGCTTCTTGTGCGCTGGTCTGGTTAACCAGAGAACGAGGCGATCTATGCCCGATGTGTGTTGCTATCGGTGACGTCGAAGGAAGGTGTCGAGCGACTCGATAAACGCCTTGGGCGCATTGATCTGACAGAAGTGCCCCCCACCTTCGAGGCACTCGAACCTCCGTCCGGGAAGTGACGTGGTTGCGGCTTCGAGCGCAGTGGGCGACCCAAACCGTGTCGTATCCGCCTCCCCAGTGATCACAAGGATCGAATGCGAGCCAAGGGGAGAGGTAGTGGCTTCGGAGGTGAGGATCTCGGTCACAAGCGGAAGTGTGCGCGGACGTTCGGCACGAAGTGAGGTAAGAATTTCATCGGGAAGATCAACCTGGTCAGCTGGAGTGGGTGCAACCTGAGCGAGCCCGAAGTACTCCTTCGCGATGAATCGCATGGCGGAGCTTCGCCCGAGTGCGCCTCGCATGCGCCGCGGAAGCGCCGAGGTGGGAGGTGCGCCAACCAGTACGAGCTGGCGTACCCTGGTTGGGTGTGCCGCGGCGAACTCGGTGGCGATCTGCGCGCCGAGGCCATGGCCGACCAACGCGCACTCACCGATCCGAAGCTGATCGAGTACGTCTAACAGCCAGCGAGAGGTGCCCGCGAAGGAGCGCGGATGCTCGTCATCATCGCGAGAGATTCCGGGAATGTCGGGCACGATCACGTCGTAGTCGTCACACAGCGGCTCCCACACCTCGGACCAGTATGCCTGCGCATCTGCAAGTGCACCATGGAGGAGGAGTAGCGGGCGACCCTGGCCATCGCGGTAGACCGTGGTCGGACCGTACGCGGTATCGACGTAGTAGCGCTCCATGAGTCGATTCTACGGTGCCTTAGTGCCCTCCTGATATGACGACTTAGAACGCCCTGCGATCAAGGGACCCTGGTCGACATATTGTCCCAGGCGGTGCGAGCTCTCCTCATTACCCCCGTTTACGTCGCTATTGGTCACCCCATTGAGCAGTACGCTTGCAAGAGCGCCTGATGAAGTACCTTATCTCGCGGCGATCTCGATGGCGATCTTCCCCCTAGTGTGCCCTCCCATGTTCTCCCGGAATGCCTCTGCGACCTCGGCAAGCGGATAACGGGACGAGACATGGGTCGCCAGTATTTACTGGTCGATGAGCGTTCCTAGAGCCTCGAGATCGGCGCGATCGGGTCGGACGAAGATGTAGTGCCCCTTCATCCCCACCACGCGGCCGTCGGCGATCGACGCGATGCGCCCGCCCGGTCGAAGGTGACGAAGCGATGCATCGAGGTCCTCGCCCCCTCGGAGATCGAACAACACGTCGATGCCCGCTGAGGCGTGCGACGAGATCGCGTTGTCGAAGTCCTCCCCGTAGGGGATTGGCTCTGCACCAAGCGCGGCAAGGAACTCATGATTCTTAGGCGACCCGACCGCGAGTACGCGTGCACCCTGATGCACCGCGAGCTGGATTGCGAAGATCCCGACCCCACCTGCACCAGAATTGATGAGCACCGTGTCGTTCGCCCCGACGTCGAGCTTGTGGATGAGGGCCTGGTATGCGGTGAGGCCGGCAAGGGGAACCGATGCCGCGTCGGTCGGCGAGAGTGAGGAAGGTGCCTTGGCAATGGTGCGTACTGGTGCAGACACAAGGGTGGCAATGGTCCCCATCTTCACGAGATCCATGCGCACGTAGCCATACACCGAATCCCCGGGTGCGAACTCTTCCACCGCAGGCCCCACCGCCTCGACCGTACCCGCGAGATCCCAACCGGGAATGATTGGGAAATCCGTGTAGATCGCCGCGTCGAGGTAGCCCGCCATGATCTTCCAGTCGACGGGATTCACCGAGGCCGCGTGCGCGCGAATGAGCACCGATTCGGGACCGACCTTGGGGTCAGCGAACTCGCCATAACGCAGTACCGATGGATCGCCGTAGGTGTCGTAGTACGCAGCTTGCATGTGCTTCTCCTTGCTGTGGTGTGATGTGAATCGATCGCGTGGTAGGTCTCAGCCGATCACGCGACGAATGAGACCGCGAATCGAGACCCACCCGAACACAAGGACGAATCCGACCAACACTCCATAGATCCACCCGAGACCCATGTGGCTGACGTTTGAAGTAAGCGCCGCCCTGAGACCCTCGTTGATATAGACGAGTGGATTGATCAATACGCCGTACTTGAGCCAGCTGATTGGCGTCAACGTGGTCCATGGGTAGTAGACGGCCCCGAGCAGGGTCATGGGAAGCACGATGATGGCGAATATCAATGCGACCTGGGTCGGCGGCACGAGTGTCCCAATGGTGAGCCCCAAGGTACCCGACACGATTGCGGCGAGCGGGATGAGCGTGAGCAGCAAAAGCCAGTTGATATGGAGGTGTACCGGCGTAGCGGGGATAAATAAGACGGTAGGGAACACGACGAGGCCCGCGAAGATCGCCTGTATTGCGCCGGAAAGGATTTTTTCGACCGCGAGTCCCCAGATCGGCATGGGCGCCAACGCCCGGTCCTCGATCTCCTTGGTGTATCCGAACTCCTGAACGAGTGGAAGTGCGACCGCCTGGATCGCCTGGAAGATGATCGAGATCCCCACCACACCTGCAACCAGGATCGAGGTGAACTGCACCTGACCGGCGCCCCTGCCCCCGATGCCCTGGCCGATCTTGGGGAACACGTAGGTGAAAACGAAGACCAAGAGGAGCGGCTGCATGATGACACGAATGAGAAAGAACCACCAGTTCTTTCGGAGGACCGCCAGGTCCCTCAGGAGTAACGTCCCGATGACTCGTGCATATCCGGTGAGTGTTCCCTGTGGCGACGAAGAGGTCCAAGGTGGTGTCGGCTCGGTGAAAGTGGTGCTCATCAGTCTCGAAGTTCCCGTCCGGTCAGTGAAATGAATACGGTCTCAAGTGTCGGGTCGGTCACGGCGAGGTCGGTGACATGGCGCCCAAGTTGTTCTGCGGTGATGACCGTAGTACTTGCAATGCCGGCGACGTCGGGTCCCGAGATGGTGAGTCCGGTGCTTGTCGCGAGCACAGAGTAGCGGTCATCAAGGGCCTTGATCAGCGCGTCACGGAGTTCAGTGCCGTCACCGCTGGCACTTACTCGGAGCTCGGAGCTACCTCCATAGGTGCGCTTGAGACCATCGGGGGTATCCAGCGCGAGGATCTGGCCATGATCCATGATGGCGATGCGATCGCAGAGTGAGTCTGCCTCCTCCATGTAGTGAGTGGTGAGAAGGACCGATTGGCCTCGAGTGTTGATCTCCTGGAGAATGTCCCAGAGCGCAAGCCGGCTCTGTGGGTCGAGTCCGGAGGTCGGTTCGTCCAGCACGAGCACCGTCGGGTCGTGCATGATGGCGCGAGCCAACATGAGTCGTTGCGCCATCCCTCCGGAGAGCGCCATGACGGGGGCATTCGCGCGCTCGGAGAGGCGAAACGAAGCAAGCAGCTCATCGGTCTTCTCCCTTGCGGCCTGCCGCTTCATTCCGAAGTAGCGGCCGTGGAAGTAGAGGTTCTGGGCAACGGTAAGCGATCGATCGAGGGTATTGGACTGGGGCACCACTCCCAATCGTCGCCGCGCCTCAGCTGGATGGGCGACGACATCGATACCTCCAACGAGGGCCTGCCCGGAGGTGGGGAGGATTCTCGTGGTGATCATCCCGCCGGTTGTTGTCTTTCCCGCACCGTTGGGACCAAGGAGCCCGAGGATCTCACCTTGTACGACGCTGAGATCGATATCGTTGACTGCTACCACCGATCCATAGGTCTTTCGCAGCTTTCGCACCTCGACTGCGGGGATCTCGGCCGAGGGCACGGCGTGGTTTCCGTTGGTCATGTCGCAGTCCTCAACTCTGTACGCCCCGATCGTTCCTGCTCGTGTTGGGTGAATCCACCGTCGGTGCCAAAGCTCACCAGATACTCTCAGTACAAAACCGACGACACCCCGGGAAGCTTCCCGGGGTGTCGAAGATTTCTTCTGTACTCGTACCTATGACTTCAGGTCAAGCGCCAGCGTGGTCAAGTTTGGAATGCCAAGCCCACTTCCGGGATTGTAAATCGCGCCCGGTGTGCCGGTGTAGTAGAGGTTTCCGTTGACGTAGTTCGCTCCCGGTGCGATGCTCGCTTGACCGACGGTGCGGTAGTTGTTGGCACCTTGCACCGTGTTGGAGTCGAGCGGGGTGAACGGTGAGTTCGCACCCTTGGCCAAGGAATAGACCAGCGGATTCCAGAACCCGACCCTATGGCCAAGCGCAGAGTCGATCACGGTCGCCGCCGCATTGAGCTGAGGCGCCGAGAAGCTGGTACCTCCGAAGTCGACGATCGGCGCACCGTACGCCGCGGTGAACTGCGGGTCGTAGACCGCGTAGCCCGTCTGAGGATCAGCGTTGACCGATATGTCGGGGACGGCACGCATGCCATTTGCGCTTCCGCTCGAAAGTGCCGGTTGGGTCGTGAGCGACCAGGCGGTGGGGAGCGTCAGTCCGTCCTTGGTCACCGGGGTCGTTGGTGTCAGGTACTGATACGCCGAGTAGGTCGAACCGACGACGCCCTGCTGGTAGGTGGGCTCAGGGAAGAGCGTGGAGTAGCCGCCACCTGATCCACCGATCAGATTGGGGCTTGCGGTGGTCGCTGCCGCACTCTCGGTTGGAAATCCGAGTGCTGCGTACATCGGGAAGAGGTAGCCCCAGTTCCAGGTCATCTCCTGTGGAATCGTGACGTAGTCCGCACCGATCACCTTCTTGTTGGCGTTTTGCACCTTGTAGGGCTGCTGCGTCCCTGCGAGGGTGGTGCCACCAGCTGCCGTAATGTACGGCGAGTCGCCCGGATTATCGACCGCGAGATTGGTGGTCAACGCATCCGCAGAGGCGTCGTAGGCCGCTTGGTCACCAGAGGAGACGAAGCCGGTCTCCCCTTGCGCTGCTGCCTCGGCGAACGCCTCGTTGAACGCGTTCGCGTACCCCGGTGATTCGGTGTAGTTGTTGACGGACTCCTGGAGGAAGGTCTCGGACTCGCCCCAGCTTGCGGAGAAGCTGGACGCGATATTGTTCGATGCGAGCGCGAAGAACGCGTCAACGAATCCGTAATCGGTGTTGGGTGCTTGGTAGACGTAGACGCTGGCATCCGGTGCGATCGCTCCGGACTGCTCGACGTCGAGGGTGGTCTCATCCGAGCCGTTGTTGAGGCTCACCGCGCCCGCACCGCCGTCGACATTGACGAGGTGGATCTTTCCGCTCGGAACCTGCTCGTGGAGCACCTGGCTCCAAAAGGTATAGGGGACCGAAGGATCGAGGCTTGCAAGCGTGACGATGCCTACGGAGTTACCCTGCCCCTTATATCCATGACTCAGAATGGGCGAGAGGTTGTAGTGGTTCGTGAAGGTCGCTGGAGTATGGGAACCTGGTGGAATCGTCAGATTGGTCGACGACCCACTCGTGGGCATGTCCACTCCGGGGAGCGACGAGCTGGCGAATGGCTTGTAATTGGTTAGCCCGAGCACCGCGAGTATCTCGCTCGCGATGTTGGCCGGGAGCTTCGGGGCGGTAGTCGTGCCATATACCGTGGCCTCTTGTGGTGTACCTGAGCTTGTCGAGGCACCTTCCCTCACCTTGAAGTTCTGGAGCGCGACATGGAGTGCGTTGTTGTACTGAGTCGCGGTGCCAGTAGTCGAGATGTCGAGGTTGTCGGCGTACACCTTGGTGATCTTGATTCCAAAGGAGCCCAGGTAGCTCTCGATGTTCGCGATGTCGCTTGGTGCGAGCCCGTACTGATTGGCAAACTGGGACACGGAGAGGAACGAGCCCGACCATCCATTTGCGACCTCTTGTTCAAGTTGCGCCAGATTGGGACTCTGGAGCACGAAGGATACCGTGAGGCTCTGTGAACCAGAGGTAGTACCAAGCGGCGTAGCGCCTGCAAGCGCGCTCGCGCCGATCCCTTGGTTCACTGGGACCAATTGGGTCGTGGTCGTCGAGGCATAAGCGGCACTCGCTCCAAGTGGAACGACTCCTATTGCGAGCGCACCAACCGCGATCAATCCCTTGGACCTACGTCCGAAAGGACGGTGTCTCATATGTGTCTCCTTCTAGAGGACGGTGAAATGTTCGCACAACCCTAACAGTGCGCGCTCGGCCAGAAAAGGCAGGTGAGGCGATTCTTTGCCACTTGTGTTACCCGAATATTCAGCCTCCTACCAGTAGTGACGGGCCTCTCACGGGGAGTGGGTGAGCGAAGCGCTTCGGGTAGCTTCCAACCATTCGCTAAGGTACCACCTGAGGTAGAACGAACCGAGGAGGCGTGGCGGTGGACAATCGAGGGGCATCATCGACCATCTCCTCTCATCCGGTGCGCGACGTCGCGGTGTCTACGCTTGCGACCACCACCGCGGCGCTTCCGGTCTTCCTCGTGAGCACGCTTGCCGTTCAGGTGCGAGCCGAACTTCATTTCAGTGCGTCCTTGATCGGTCTCGCGATCACCCTCGGCTACCTCGGAGCCGCCGTTGCTTCCGTACCAGCGGGGAGGATCACCGAGCGAATAAGTGGCGTGCGAGTACTTCGTGTTGCGCCTGTTGCTGGCGCGATGATCCTCTTCGCGATGGGATCGTTCGTTTATAGCTTTGTGATGCTCGCGATCGCACTTGTGCTCGCCGGTTTCGTCAGTGCAGCCACGGCCACCGCGACCAATCTCTTTCTTGCACGGCGTTCGGATCCGAATTGGCAGGGACTCATCTTCGGTATCAAACAAGCAGCGGTACCACTTGCGACCTTGCTCGGTGGGGTAGCGGTGCCCGCCATTGCGCTCACGCTCGGCTGGCGCTTCGCCTTCATCGGCGCAGGGGTCATCGCACTCGCCGTGGGAGTCTCGGTGCCGAAGCCCTCGACATCGCTCAGGGAACGCAGGGCTGCCTCCGGTAAGATTCCTCGAGGGGCGCTTCCGCTTGGTCCGCTCGTCATCCTTGGGATCGGGCTCGGACTTGGGATCTTCGCGGCGAGCGGGATGATCGCCTATCTGGTACTTACGGGCGTGCGTATTGGCATTGGGAACGGCGCCTCGGGAATTATTGCCGCAGCGGCTGGACTGAGCGCCATCGTTTCGCGCGTCGTAACCGGAATTCGTGCGGACCGTCGAGGAGGTGCGCACTTCCGTGCGGTGCGGCTCATGATGATCGGTGGTGCGATTGGGTATCTTGTCCTCGCGGTCGGCACCGACCTGAGAAACCCCGCGCTCTACCTCCTTGGCGCAGTGGTGAGTCTTGGCCTCGGTTGGGGATGGAACGGCCTCTTCAACTACGCGGTGGTGCGTGCAATGATCGATGCGCCCGCGCGCGCGACGGGAATCACCCAGGTGGGTGGTCGACTTGGTGGTGTGCTTGGGCCTTTCAGCGTGGGCCTCGTGATCGCGCTGGGCAGCCCGACACTTGCGTGGATCGGCTGTGCATGCGTCATCGCACTTGCTGCCGGCGCGGTGTGGATCGGGGAGCGATTACTCGCCGCGTCGCTAACAGAGGTTGCTCGCTAGCGGTAGGGCAATGGCCAGTTGCCCGGTGCGAGCAGTTCTCGGGCCGGTGATTGGTCCCGTGGCATGTCCATGAGGTCTTACAAGGATCCGGGGAGGAACTCAGTCGACGACCCTTCGCCGTCACTGCCCCAGTTCACTGAGAGCGTGGTACGGTCCGCCCGAAGGAGCGATCTCCTGATCTCGACGGGCTTGCCTCCTGCGCGTCCCACGCGGTTGATTCGGAAGCCGAGCGAACCGTCTGGGATCGCGAGTAGGGAAGCCTCCTCGCCATCGATGACTTCGGGCCAGATCTCCTCGCTCCCCGAATCGATCACGATTCCACATCGTGTACGCAGCTCGTCGTAGAGAGCGGTGTGGGTGAAGTCGGCCCCCAATAAAGGCTCGGCGATCTCGAGCGGCATCCAGGCACGATCGATCGCGATGGAGTGTTGACCCGCAAATCGGACGCGTTCAAGGAGGAAAAGTGGTGTGTCCTCGGGACGATCGAGTAGTCCGGCGATCTCGTCATTACAGGCGGTTGCAACAGAGAGCACCTTGGAGTGCTGACGGACTCCTTGCGCCTCGATTGCTTGGAAGAGGCTGTAGAGACTTCCTAGTGGCTGGATGAATTCCGTGGAACGAAGCGTGGTACCGCCACGACCTCGCCGGCGCTCAATCATTCCCGTCTCGGCGATATGGCGCACTGCTTCCCGTGCGGTGTGGCGCGATACTCCGTAGCGCGCCACAATCTCGCGGTCGGTAGGGAACCGATCAGCGATCTCGCCTTGGGCGACCCTTGCAAGGAGGTCGTCTCGCACCTGCTGCCAGAGAGGGCGGCGATCCTCCTCAGAGGTCTCCTCGGCGGGCAGTACGTTTGCGTGAATGGAGGATTCGTTGGTCATCGGCTCCACTCCTTCAAGCCCCGTGTCGGGAATAATACCGGGCGCTCGTTGCTTGAGAGTATAATTGTCCGTACATTTGAGTGCAACGGCGAGGAGCAGCCATGATTGTCCGCACTATTGCTACGCCCCAACTTGGGGACCGATCGTATCTCATCACAAATGGCATCATCGGTGTCGTGGTCGATCCACAGCGGGACATCGATCGCATCCTGACGTTGGTAGAGGACGACCGCATCGACGTGGTGGCAGTACTCGAGACGCACTTACATAATGACTACGTCTCGGGAGGTCTTGAGCTTAGCCAGCGCCTTGGTGCCCGTTACCTCGTCGGTGGCGGTGAAGAGGCGAGCTACCCGTGTGAGAGTCCGGGAGACGGCGAGACGTTCGTGTTCGACGGCCTCACGGTAACCGCGAAGCGCACCCCGGGGCACACCGTGGGCCACGTGTCCTACCTGGTGAGCTCAGGCGAGGATTCAGTGCTCTGTACCGGAGGATCGATGCTCTTTGGTACCGTCGGTCGAACCGATCTGGTCAGCGCTGAACTCACCGAATCGTTGACCTCGTCGCAGTATCACTCGGTTCGACGGCTTGCGAACGAGGTCGAAGACCAGGTACCGGTGCTCCCTACCCATGGATTTGGGAGTTTTTGCTCCTCGGCATCAACCTCTGGTGTCACCGAATCGACTGTCGGGGCCGAACGCCAGTCCAACATTGCCTGTGTCACCGAGACAGAGGAAGAGTTTGTCAGGGTGCTGCTGGGCGGACTCGCTGCGTATCCTACGTACTACGCCCATATGGGACTCATTAACCGGGCAGGCATGGCGACCCCGTTCCAGCTGGAGCGACCGCCGCTCATCTCCCCCGAGGAGCTTGCCGCTCGAATTGCACGCGGTGAATGGGTCGTTGACCTACGTGCTCGGCGACGCTTCGCTGATTTGCACATCGTCGGAACATTCAACCTTGAACTCGGGACTGGATTCTCTACCTACCTTGGCTGGATCCTTCCTTGGGGCATGCCGTTGACGCTCATTGCGAACTCCGAGTCAGAGGTCATGCATGCGGTTCGTGACCTCAGCCGGATTGGTATCGACCGGGTTGGGGGAGCGATCTACTGGGATGTGGCCGAGGAATCGACTCTGCCTACGTCAAGCTATGAGGTTGCCCGATTTGAGGACCTTGCATCGGTCGGGCTCGAGAGCGTCAAGGTGCTCGATGTCCGGCGACACGACGAGTGGCGTGCTGGGCACCTACGCGATGCTGTGCATATCCCACTTCATGAACTGAATGATCGAGCGAGCGAGTTGGATGACGTGCCAGTATGGGTGCACTGTGCTTCGGGCTTCCGTGCCAGTGTCGCGTCGTCGATCCTCGACCGTGCGGGAAAGAAGGTCGTCTACCTCGATGACGACTGGACGAATGCTGCCGAGTTCGACCTTCCTGTCATCATGTGAGCGCCGCGGTTCGTGAGGGTGGGCGGCTCCGCGGATAGTTGCTCTCACGGATCGATAGTGAATTCATCACTTTTACCTCACACATTGGTTCTTAGTATTCTCTTCGATATCAGTTGCATTGTGAGCGTGCACGACGAAGCGAGGGCAATGGTTTGGATGAGGAGCGAACTGAGTTGGCGACAAGGCGAATCGTTGTGGTCTTCGGGATGCATAGGAGCGGTACGAGTGCGCTCACTCACGCGCTTGAGCCTTTAGGCATCAGCCTCGGTGATCACCTATTAGGTCCCTCCCCGGAGGTAAATGCCAAGGGTTTCTTTGAGGATATCGATATCTTCCTTCACAACGAGGAGATCCTCCGGGCGCATGGTGGTGCATGGTACGACGTCCAAGAC
>JBMFXL010000025.1:0-11035 GCA_049964275.1 Acidimicrobiales bacterium
GGCCCGTTGATCCAGCGTCCGTCAATCGAACTCTAGTGACCGGTGGTGTGGACGTCTCGGCGCTTGCCCCGCAACGCCGGACGTTGGAAGAGATCTTCCTTGATTATGTGGGTGAGGGTTTCGATGTTCGCTGACGAACTTCGTCGGCTCTTTCGTCGACCACGAAGCATCGTGATTTTGGTCATCGTCGCAGTGGTGCCAATCGCCCTCGGCGTGATCGCGAAAACACTTGGAGCCGGAGGTTCCGGCGGTCCCCCGTTCTTTAGTCAGCTCACGCAGAATCCGATCTTCCTTTCGCTCGTGGCCTTGACGACGATGCAGCCATTCGTGCTTCCGCTCATGGTCTCTCTCGTAGCGGGGGATGCCATTGCAGGCGAGGCCTCGAGCGGTGCCCTGCGATATCTGCTCGTGGCGCCCGCGAGCCGCGTCAAGATCGTGCTCATCAAGACCGCCAGTGCCCTTATCTTCGCGATCGTGATCGCTCTCGTAGTTGCATTGGCCGGTGGCCTCGCGGGCGCGTTGCTTTTCCATACGGGCAAAATCATTACGCTTTCGGGGACCGAGGTCTCCCAAGCGCGAGGGATTCTGCTTACCTTTGAGGCATCGCTCGTCGTGGGCGTATCGTTGTTTTCGGTCGTAGGGGTGGGAATTTTCGTCTCTACCCTTACCGACTCACCGTCGGCTGCTTCGGCGATCACGGTCGGTGTGGCGATCGCTTCTGAGATCCTTGGCGGTGTGCCTCAGTTGGTGCACATCCAGCCCATACTCCTGTCGAACTACTGGCAGTCCTTCATCGATCTGTTTCGCGATCCGCAGATCCTCCATAATGTGGGCCGCAACCTGATCGAGCAGGGTGGTTGGCTTGTGGCCAGTGTCGTGGCGGCCCTTGTGAACTTCACACAACGGGATATCACGAGCTAACTTACACCGACCTCAATGCCCTGGTGACGTAGGCAGGTTCGGGCGCCCAGTCGTCGAGTGACAACTTGGGTAGGGGCATCTTGACTCCACGTTCGGTTATCACCAGTGGGTCGATGACCAGCTCGGTGACCTCATGAGCTTCCTCGACAAGATTGGTAATTGCGTGGAGTACTTCATGGAACGATGCTTTGTCGAGTGGGGGAATGGTGCGGTAGCCCTCGAGGATGCGTGAGCCGGCCATGGAGTTGATGAGTTCATCGATCTCAAGATCGGTTTGAGGTAACGCGCGACGACGCCGCTCGCCGATGAGCTCCGCAATCTCGCCCGATAGTCCGAGTTCGAGGGACGGGCCGTAGATGCGATGATGGGTATAGCTCACACGTATGCGGGCATGTGGGACCGTGCTGATCGTCCGAGCGAGCGTTTCGGCCGTGACGAGCGGGAGCCGATAGACCCTACATAGTTCGGTGAGGTCCTCAGGTTCCACAGGAAATGATTGGCCTTCATGGACTCCGATGTCCCCGCGACGTCGAGCTATGGAACGATCGATGAGCTCACGACCCTGCTGACGCTGTTCGTCGTCTTGATGGAGGGGCGAGCCCTTGGGTCTCTGGCGCCACTCGGAGTACTGAACCATCCGTGAGAGCGCAATTGCTGCGGACTCAGGGAAGGAGAACGTGGGAACGGGACGCTCTGCACCGCCGAGTCCCGCGGCAACTCCGGGGAGCGATAGGAAGTTCGCAAGGACGGGACGCGGAGGATCGCCCTTTTGCATCGCTACCGCTTCTGCAATGCCGTGTGCGACCTGGGCGGCGAAGTCGGAAGCGATCTCAGGTGTCCCACGGAGTCGACCATCTGGTGAGGGACGTTCAAGGGTCGAGGGTGCATCAGGTGTGCCGACCACAGTTGGGATGTAGAGCGCAATGACTGCGTCGACCTCTCCTGAGTCGAGGAGTGACAGTAAGGCGTCCCGGTAGCTGGTTGGGGAGGTTCCGATCGCAAGCTCGACCGGATTGGTCCGATTGCGACGCACCGCTCCGAGCATGCTGAGCCTTTGCGTGAGCTTGGGAGAGAGCTCAGGGAGTTCAAGACCCACCGACCGGCAGGCGTCGGCGCAGAGTGGTGCAGGCCCACCGACGTTGGAAAGGATTCCGACCCGGCGTCCCGCTGGTAAGGGTTGGGCGACCATCGCGTTGGCGAGCTCAAAGAGCTGGGCGAGCGTGTCGACGCGAATCACCCCCGTGCGGTCGAAGAGAACATCGACGATCGAGGAGTCGGTATCGGAGGAGGCGTCCCTGCTCGGCCCGCCGTCGATACGGTGCTGGCCCCCCGATTTCACTGCGATGATGGGTTTGCGTGCGGTGACCCTGCGCGCGATGCGTGAGAAATTACGTGGGTTGCCGAAGTCCTCTATGTAGAGCATGATCACCGAGGTGTCGGGATCTTCCTCGAAGTAATGGAGCAGGTCATTGCCGGAGATATCTGCTTTGTTTCCTGAAGAGACAAACGAGGAGATGCCAAGTCCTCGTCGCCGTGCCTCCTCTAAGATCGCGAGAGAAAGCGCACCGGACTGGGAGTGAAGCGCTGCCCGACCCGGCAGCGGTGCCCGTGGCGAGAGTGTGGCATTGAGAGAGAGCCCTGGGGTCATGGTGGCGATCCCCATCGACGCCGCGCCTACGACGCGCATTCCATTACGGCGAGCCATTCGAACCAGTTGACTCTCTTCGAGTGCTCCTTCGTAACTCATCTCGGAGAATCCGGCGGAGATGATGACGAGTGCACCCACATGCAGCTCTCCCGCCTCCCGGATGATCTCGGCGATGTGTTCTTTTGCGACGGCGATCACGGCGAGATCGATTGGGCCGGGGACGTCCGCGAGGCGCTTGTAGGCGGGTACTCCGGAGACGGAGTCCGCGTTGGGATTGATTGGGTAGACGACGCCTTGGAAGTTGGACTCCAAGATGTTGCGGAGCAGGAGATAGCCAACTGATCCCACTACTCGCGAGGCCCCGACGACCGCCACCGAGCGAGGTGCGAGCAATCTCCTCACGGAGCGTACTGCGGCGCGCCGTTCTCGCTCGTACATTGCGCCGAGTGACGCCTCAGTGGTCGCAATGGAGAAGCTCACTCGAACGACGCCGTCCTGGAAGGCTGAGTGTTCTTGAAATCCTGCGTCGTGGAAGACCCGAATCATCCGTGAGTTCTCGGGAAGCGTATCGGCAACGAATCGGGAGATTCCCCACTCCTTGGCAACCGCTGCGAGGTGCTCGAGCATGATGGTGCCTAAACCCCGACCCTGGTGGGCATCGTCGACCAAGAATGCGACCTCTGCTTCAGAGGATCCAGGAATGCGGTCATATCTCGCCACTGCGATGAGGACATCGCCAAGGAGTGCGACGACCGCGTAGCGATCGACGTAGTCGACGTTGACGAAGCGATGAAGCATCGCCTCTGAGAGTTTCGGTAATGGTGTGAAGAATCGGAAGTAGATCGTCTCAGGAGAAAGTCTGCCGTGGAGGGCCTCAATTCCGGGACCGTCACTTGGTTTGATCGGTCGCAGGTAGACCGTGCCTCCATCGGAGACGACGACATGCGACTCCCACCGACTCGGATAAGCACCGATGTCGGTCATGACCCTTAGCCTACGTCGACCAGTGTGTCCGGGGTCGCTTCGTTCGAACCCCCGCGGGCGAGACGGACCATGTCGGCGAGTGAGTAGGTCGATAGATGTGCGCGCATGTGCTGACCCACCTCAGACCAAACGCCAAGAAGCACACACTGACCTTCGTGCTCACATGCGCCATTCTCGTGAGGCTCGCCGAAATCTCCCGCTACGATTGGGCCATCCACCGCACTGATGATCTGTGCGAGAGAGATCTCTTCGGGAGAGCGAGCGAGCACGTACCCACCGCCTACTCCTCGCTTGGAGCGCACGAGGCCCGCTCCCTTGAGCGCGAGGAGAATCTGCTCCAGGTAGGGCTGGGGGAGTCCGGTACGCTCCGCGACCTCATGTACTGAAGTAGGAGTCGTGGCATCGGCGTGCAGCGCGAGCGACAAAAGTGCACGTGATGCATAGTCTCCGCGGGTCGATACCTTCACGGTCTCCATCGTAGCGCCGATACCCCTTGGGGTGCCGCACTCTGCACTTGGCGGTCGGCTCCCAGATGGAGTTTGGGGCAGCTTGTATGGTGGATGAGAAGAGCGAACTAACCTTGTGGGGACGAACGCGCTGATTCGCGCGGTCGAGTTGAGCATGATCTCCGGCGACAGGATGGCTGTGAGCGAGGCATACGGACAGCGGACAGTGGGGCAGCGAGATTTTCGCGTACCCGACTACGGAGGCGCTTGCCTGACGAACCTCGTTCCGTCGGTACTTCTCTCCCTGTCGAAGCGTTTTGGGAACCGCGGAGTACCTAATGAAGCGCGTATCGACATGGCATGCTCGCGTGAGCAACGCCCACAACTCGATCTTGAGGCATCGTGGCTCCCTCCCGAGCTCGAGCAGGCAGAGCGAGTGGTGGTACTCGTACTCGACGGCTTTGGCTATCGTCAACTCGCCTCACGAGTCGGTCAGCTTCCCAACATCGGTGGGATGCGCCAAGGAGTCATCGACTCCGTCGCCCCCACCACGACCGCGGCTGCGTTGACCTCGATCACGACGGGTGTCGCGCCGTCGGTACATGGCATCGTGGGGTATCGCATTCGCATCGGCCCTTCGGAGGTGCTCAATACCTTGAAATGGGCAACCTCGAAGGAGGGTGTCGATCGAGTTCCCGACCCCAAGTTGCTCCAACACGTGGAGCCGTTCCTTGGTACCCGACCGCTCGTGGTCACTAAGTCGATCTATGACAATACGGGCTTCACCAAGGCGCATCTTCGTGGTGTGCGCTCCGCATACTGGCGTACGCTCTCGGGTCTCGTGTCCCGAGTGCGCGAGGCCCTGGCCGAGGGCGAGCGCTTCGTCTACCTCTACTACGAAGGTATCGACACCACGGCTCACGAATATGGACTTGGGGCGCAGTTCGATACCGAACTTCGTTTCGTCGACTTCTTGCTTGGTGAGTTGATCGGCGCCCTTCCAAAGCACTCGATGCTATTGGTGACCTCAGATCATGGCCAGGTCCAGGTCGACGATCCGCCCGTCCATCTCGAACGTGAGATCTTGTCGAACGTGCATTTCCAGAGTGGAGAAGGGCGTTTTCGCTGGCTACACGTTCGAGGGGGTGAGGTGGAAGCGGTGCGAAGTGCGTGTGAAGAACGTTACGGTGACATCGCAGTCATCCTTACTCGGGAACAGGTCCAGGATTGCAAACTCTTCGGAGGGACGCTTTCCAGCGATGTGTCGAAGCGGTTGGGTGACGTCGCCCTGGTGGCTACAGCGCCTGTGGCATTCTTTGACCCGACCGACACCGGTCCATTCGAACTCGTCTGTCGGCATGGTGCGTTAACCGAGGACGAGATACAGGTGCCCCTCTTAAGCTTGTTGGCATAACAAGAGTTCCCCGAGCACTGAGTTCGAGGCAGATTGTGGAAAGGTAGACGGCCGTGACGAACGCGCAGAGCGGCGAGGTACAGCCCGAGATCATCGTGCCCCAGGCGGTAGGTCAAGAAACCGCGGAAGAAGCCACTGCGACTGACTACATCTCATCGCCATCGAAGGTGCTTCGAATAGGTTCGATGATCAAGACGCTCCTTGATGAGGTGAAGGGCTCGAATCTCGATGAGGCGAGTAGGACTCGAATGAGGGAGATCTATGAGTCCGCGGTCCGTGAGCTCTCCGAGGGCATGTCCGCTGACCTTGTCGCCGAGCTGAAGACGTTCTCGCTCCCCTTCGAGGAGGAGCAGGTACCCACCGAAGCCGAGCTGCGCATTGCCCAAGCGCAGCTGGTTGGTTGGCTCGAAGGGCTCTTTCATGGCATTCAAGCCACGCTGTTTGCTCAGCAGATGTCTGCCCGCTCCCAGTTGGAGGAGATGCGGGGCCGGGAGCTCGCGCCAGGTGGACGTCAGGTGCCTCCCGGTGGAGGGACCTACTTGTGAGCGATTCTGGATCGGCGAAGCCCATCATCGCACTGGGTGCAGATCACGCGGGCTATCCGCTCAAGGAGACCGTCAAGGCGCACCTTGCCGCTCGGGAGTACGTCCTCTTGGACTTCGGGACCTTCGGCCCCGAGCCGGTGGACTACCCCTTGTTCTGTGGCCCTGCAGCAGAAGCGGTCTCCAAAGGTGCCGCAGATCTCGCCATCGTGTTTGGTGGATCCGGTCAAGGCGAACAGATCGTGGCGAACAAGGTGAAGGGCGTTCGCGCTGCGCTGTGCTACAACGAACTCAGCGCGCGATTGGCCCGACAGCATAACGACGCCAACGTCCTCTCACTGGGTGCTCGTCTGCTCGGTGAGACCCTCGCGCTCTCAGTCGTCGATGCCTTCCTCGATGCAAGCTTCGAGGGCGGCCGCCATGTGGCGAGACTGGCGTTGATCACGCGCGTGGAAGACGGTGAGTCGCTCATGTTCGAGGACGACGAACACCCATAGCGATCAACTCGGCGACTTCGTCGCGATAGCGATCGACGCCTCTGCGACGAATGGGGTGATGGTGATCTCTTTGAAGCCAGCCTGCTCGAGATAGCGGCGCCAGGTCTCTGCGGAGACGGGCTTTTCTTGGATGCGAAAGGTGAATCTCGCAACGTTCTTGAGTATTCTCCACCAGCCACCGGGACCTAACAGCGCGAGCTTGCGAAGCTTTTCTGCGATGATCTTGCGGTCTTCGACCGTAGCTCCTCGACCGAACATCATGTCGCCCAGGATGAACCTTCCGCCAGGCTTGAGCCATCGATGACTGGCGTTGACGATCGCTACCTTGTCGGTGTCGGCGAGATGATGGAGCACGTAGTTCGACACAATGAGGTCGACAGAACCGTCGTCGATCTTGAGCGACTCGAGAGCGTCGCACCGAGTCTCGACATTGGAGATCTGTTGTGAAGCTGCCTTCTTGGACAAGATCTCGAGCATGGTGGGGGCGATGTCCACCGCAATGACGTGCTTGGCGTACGAGGCCAACGGAAGCGCAAGCTGGCCCGACCCACAGCCAAGGTCCACTGCAACATCGAAAGGCTGCTCGCTGGCCAACCTCACGATCTCGTTCGTCACGCGATTCAATCCGGGATTCGGAGTATCCTCCCAACTCTGTGCGCGCCGCGTCCAGACCATTCTTTGGAGCGTGATGCCGGCATTGCGAAGTCGTTGATCCATGACGACGAGCATATCGTGAGCACCCAGGTAGACCATGAAGGTCCAAAGTCCAGGCGGTACTCATCGGTGACCGGTTAATCTTGTGACGCGCCCTTTGCGGTGCAGTTCGTAGCCTGGGAACAAGGAGTTGCGCGATTCGTCCCGCCCGTATCGTTGTGATGCTCGTACTCGCGCTTGCGCTCGGTGGTTCCATTGCGTACTTCGTCGCTGCCCCGGGGAAGGGTACCCATCGGCCTGCACCTTCCTCGTCTGATCCATCGTCATCGACCACGACACCCCCCAAGGCACAACCCATCAATGGGGTTGGCCTGCTGACCGAGCAGGTCGCCGAGGCGAACGTGAACATGTGTCCGCCGGATCAGGCGTGCGTACCGCGAACCTACACCCTCGATATCTACTACCCCTCCACGTCGACGAACGCGAGCGGACTTGCGGGAGTACCTCTGTCGCGTCCACTTGTGCCGTATCCGGTCATCGTCTTCGGTGAGGGCTTTGACCAAATGCCCTCTTCGTACCTGCCCCTCATCGACGCTTGGGTCCATGAGGGTTATGTCGTGGCCTCTCCAATCTTTCCCTTGACCTCGACGCAGGGTCTCGAGAACTACGGCGTCGATCTCGGAGACATGAGCCTCGCCGATGCCTACGAGAACGATCTCGTCAACGAGCCACGCGATATGTCCTTCGCGCTCAACGAACTCGAAGCGCTTTCGACGCAGTCGGGTTCGCTCCTTGCCAACGAGATCGATCCGGCGGCCGCGGCAGCAATTGGTCAAAGCGATGGTGGCGATGCAACCTTGGCGCTGGTCGACAACTCGTGCTGCATCGATAGCCGCTTCAAGGCAGCAGTGGTCCTCTCGGGCGCAGAGTTTCCTGGTTTTTCAGGTACGTACTTTGGTGGTGCTGGGGTCCCACTCCTAGTGGTCCAAGGCACCGCGGATACGGTGAATCCACCCTCGCTCTCTGATCAGATCTACGCTTCTGCACCATCTCCGAAGGCGTATCTCACCCTTCTTGGCGCCGATCACCTCGTGGCATATACCCAGTCTTCGACCTACGAGGGAGTAGTTGCCAAGGTGACGGCAGATTTTCTCAACGGTTACCTACGTGGCGATGCCGGCGCGATATCGAATCTGGCGAGTGATGGCTCGGTTGGAGGAACCTCGTCGATCGCACTTTCCCTCGGCAGCTAGGGTACTTGAGCAGAGAAGGAGTGGCAGTGGCTGATTGGGCTCGTAGGCGCTTCGACGTCAGAGGAAGCGGACCCCGACTGGGTGTCAAAGACATCATTGACCTTGCCGGAGAGGTCAACACCGCAGGTAGCCTCATCCTCGCATCACGAAAGCGCCCCGCTACTCGCACCGCCGATGTCGTCCAGTCGGCCCTCGATCGCGGCGCGTCGGTTGCGGCGTTGACCGTGCTAGTCGAGCTCGCATACGGTGCGCAGGGGATCAATCCACACTACGGCACACCTCCGAATCCGCGCACCCCAGATCTGATCTGCGGTGGAAGCTCCTCTGGCTCGGCAGTAGGCGTTGCCGCGGGCGAAATCGATGTGGGTTATGGAACCGATACCGGGGGTTCAGTACGGATTCCTGCGGCTTGCTGTGGCATCTTCGGCTTGAAGACCACGCATGGTCGGGTCAGCACGAACGGCGTGTATCCACTCTCTCAATCGCTCGACACCGTCGGACCGCTCGCGAGAGGACTTGATGATCTCGAGATGGGCTTCGACTGGCTGGTCGATGGAGATCATCCCGCTGATACCTCAGCATTCACGCGGGTTATCGTCGCCCCCACCTCTGAATCCCGACTTATCGACTCGTCGGTCGGTCGTTTTGCGCGCGCTGGCGTTTCCTCTTGCGACGAAGTCGACCTTCGCGAGGAGCTTACTCGGGCATGGGAGCATGGCTCTGTGATCATGGGTCGCGAGGCGTGGGACAATGACGAGTGGCTCACCGATGAGATCGATCGAATGGATCCCAAGGTGGCGGAGCGACTGCTTGCAGGTAGCCGTCGGACTGACGAGGCACTCGACGCTGCACGTGGGTTCACCGCGGAGTGGCGCGACCGACTCGACAGATTGATGGGTGATGATGGAGTCCTATGTCTTTCCACCGTTCCCTTTGCGATCCCGACGATCCCGCATGCCTATGATCGCTGGCTCAACATCAATACGTTGCCGTTCAACCTGGCTGGATATCCGTCGCTGGCGGTGCCGATACCCGAGGCGCTCACCGAACGTGTTCGCAACGAGGAGGGTATCGGCGAGGACGACCTTGGGCAGGGCAGAGGTGCCAACGGAGTTGCGGTACCCGTTTCGATGCAGTTGGTCGGCCCTCCGGGAAGCGAGGAGCGACTGATGGCGACTGCGCGCAGGATGTTCGACGCGGCGAGGTCGTGACGAATACACCTAATGGGGAAGGCTGAGGCCGCCGTCGATGGGAATGACGGCCCCCGTGATCCCGTCGGCGTCTCGTGAATAGAGAAATGCGATCGCTCGTGCGATCTCCTCTGGTGCGAGCAGCCGTCGCAGCGGAATGTCCTGAGTAAACACGTGGGGATCACTCAGCTCGTAGATCTCAGCACTGTCGCGAATCATCTGAGTGTCGGTCGAGCCAGGTGCGACCAAGTTCGCGGTCACACCCGTACCCCCGAGCTCGAGTGCAATCGTCTTGACGTAGCCGGTGACGGCCCACTTGGACGCGACGTAGTCTGCGAGCCTTGGCAGCGCCATCTGGGCTCCCGCTGATGACACCACGACGAGTCTCCCCCAACCTGAGTCGTTGGCGAAGGCGATGACGTCGTCGAGAAAGGTTCGTACCGTGTTGCCGACGCCGAGCACATTGACCTCATAGAGCCGCCGAGCATGAGCTGCTGGGAGATCCTGTGCACGGGGTGCACCTGCAATGATCCCTGCGGCACAGACGATTCCTCCGATCGGCGACCCTTCCTCGAGGAGCTCGTTGCGAGCATGAGAGAGAGCCTCGTCGTCGGCGATGTCGAGGTTGATAATTGAGAGTCGACCGTGATGGTCGCGAGCGAGGTCCTCGAGGGCATCTCGAGTGGGCGGCACCTGATGAGCGATGGTTGTCTCGAAGTGGTCAATAGCAATGACACCGTGACCAGCTGCTAGTAGCATTCGTGCCGTCGCAAGACCCATTCCACGGGCCGCTCCGGTCACCACTACCCGCACATTGCTCACGCGATTGCTCGACCAGCAAAGCCCTCAAAGTGGTCAACGAGTTCGTCGGCCATTGCGCCAAGGAGAAGACAGCCTTCCTCATAGCTTGCTCCAGAGGGATCGCCGAGTACACCGTTGGTCGAGACTGCGTGGACACCTTGTGTCTGCAGGAGCTCTACGACCCTCATCAAACGCTCCGTCTGACCCACGCGGGCTAGATCAAGGCGAACCGCCTCGGGATTGAGGGCCAACATGATGGAGGTTTCGGTACGCCCGGCGTGGAGGTCGGGATCGTAGAGTCCGCGTGCGTCCCCGTCTACCTCCCATCGATGCGCTGCATTCTGGAAGGTCGCCTGGGTAGGGAACCACGCGTCGACGCGGAACCCGTGTTGGCGGAGTTCGTGGACGACGGGGAGTACCACAAGGGCATTTCCGCCGTGGGCACTGACGAAATACACCGCTCGCCAACTCGATGCCGAATGCACGATGTCCCGTATAAGGCCAGCCAGGGTCTGATGGGTGAGCGAGAGGGTTCCGGCAAATCCCAGGTGCTCGCCCGAGGAGCCCAACGGAATGGTCGGACCGACGGAGACATCGTCGGGCTTCCGTTGGCTCAAGGTATCGACGAGTGCAAGGGTGATCTGGGTGTCGGTATCGAGCGGAAGGTGTGGTCCATGCTGTTCCG
>JBMFXL010000026.1:0-10936 GCA_049964275.1 Acidimicrobiales bacterium
GGTATTTCTGAGTTCGTCGAAGGTATCGATTGGATCATCGATGCCCAGATCGATGCCGCAAGAGGCGAGGGGAGATTGACATGAGGTGCGATTTTGGTGCGGTGATCACCGCGATGGCGACCCCGTTCACGCCGGAGAAGGAAGTGGACCTCGACGGCGTCGTGGCGCTCGCTGGATGGCTTCTCGATCATGGGAGTGATGCGCTGGTCCTGACCGGAACGACAGGGGAGTCCCCCACGCTCTCGGACGACGAGAAGTTCTCGATCTGGTCGGCGGTGCGTCGGTCCTATCCGAATGCGCGGTTGATTGCAGGCGCGACGACAGCATCCACCGCCCACTCGCTTGAAGGTGTTCGTAAGGCCGACGATCTCGGTTTGGATGGCATTCTTGCGGTGGTTCCCTATTACAACCGACCTTCTCAGGAGGGCCTGTTCCGTCATTTCTCGGCGATCTGTGGGGCTACGTCGCTTCCAGTGATTCTCTACGATATTCCTGTCCGCACAGGTCGAAAGGCAGCTTCGGACACCATCGTCGCGTTGATCGACGCTCATCCGAATCTTGCCGGACTCAAAGATGCCGCAGGGAACGTCGGCGCGACCGCTGAATTGATAGCGCGAGTCGGCGAGGAGTTCGTCGTCTATTCGGGCGACGACGGTCTCACGCTCCCGCTGGTAGCGGTCGGCGCTCGGGGAATCGTCTCAGTGGCAAGTCACTGGGCGGGCCTGTTCTTTCAAGCGATGATCGATGCAGCGAGATCTGGTGCGTATGCGCGCGCGGCAGAGATCAACGCTGCGCTCACGGATTCCTATCGCTTCGAAGCCCAAGAATCTGCTCCGAATCCAATTCCGCTGAAGGCGATGCTCGCGACACTTGATCTCCCATCGGGTGGATGCCGCCTGCCTCTTGAAGATCCCGATGAGGAACTCCTCCGAGAAGCTCGTGGCGTCTATGCTGCCCTCTCGGAGCATGCTGCCAAGCTCCCAAAGACCATGGAGATGAACTGATTGATGCACAATGGCAAGTGACGTAAGGGTCACATTCCTCGGCGGACTTGGCGAAATCGGACGAAATTGCGCGGTCGTCGAGCAAGATGGAGCGCTGCTGATTGTGGACTGTGGCCTCATGTTTCCCAACATGGAGATGCCCGGAGTCGACCTCGTTCTTCCGGACTTCACCTATCTCTATGAGCGGAGAGAAAGCGTGGTCGGTTGTGTCCTCACCCATGGGCATGAAGACCACACCGGCGCGCTTGCGTTCGTGCTTCGGGAGCTGAGCTTTCCTATCTATGGATCTGAACTCACCCTTTCCTTCGCGCGAAATCGCATCGAAGAGGCCGGCTTGTTGGACCGATGTCGTTTCGTGAAGGTAGATGACCTCGAAAGAGTACGCATTGGTCCCTTTGAGGTGGAGTTCATCCCCGTGACCCACTCGGTTCCTTCATCGTTCTCGCTCGCGATTCGGACCTCACAGGGAACCATCGTCCATACCGGCGACTTCAAACTCGATCTCCAGCCGGTCGACGGACGACTGACCGAACTCGGTCGTCTCGGCGAAATCGGCGCGGGTGAAGGTATCCGACTGCTGTTGTCCGACTCGACCAACGCGGAAGAGGAGGGGTATGTCGAGTCTGAAAGCTCCGTGCGTCCTGCGCTCGAGCATCTCTTTGCCATCAATGGAGATAAGCGGATCATCGTCGCATGTTTTGCGTCACACATCCACCGATTACAACAGGTCATCGACGTTGCGCAGATCAACGGCCGAGCACTGTTCACCCTCGGTCGATCGATGGGCAAGAACGTTCAGCTTGCTATTGACCAAGGAATCCTGAAGGTCGACACCGATCGACTCTTCGACATTGAGCGGGTCAATGATTTTGCGCCTGAAGAGGTCTGTGTGCTCTCTACCGGCTCCCAGGGGGAACCAATGTCGGCACTTTCGTTGATGGCATCGGGTGGTTCCAAATGGATGAAGATCTCCGATCAAGACCTGGTCATCATCTCTGCCGATGTCATTCCCGGGAACGAGTCCCTTGTCGGTAAGGTCATCGATGGACTCTATCGACGAGGTGCGAGTGTCGTACATCCCGGCAATGCGCATGTGCATGCCTCGGGTCATGGCCGAAGGGGAGAGCTTCGCACCATGATCTCGGTCACAAGACCACAGGCCTTCGTCCCGGTTCACGGAGAGTTCCGACACCTTACGCATCATGCGGCGCTCGCGCGTGAGATGGGTGTACCCGAGTCGTCGGTGTTGCTTGCCCAGGACGGGGACTCAGTAGTCCTCTCCGATCAAGCGATTCGGTTCGGAGATCGCATTCAAGCGGGCTATCTCTACGTGGACGGCGTAGTTGGTGATGTCAATCGCGGGGTCCTGCGCGATCGTCGTACCTTGGCGGAGGAGGGCGTCGTGGTGGTGGCGTTGACCGTCGACATTGGGAGCCGCAAGGTCGTCTCTGATGCCGAGATCGCGACGAAGGGTTGGCGCGACCCAGGCGATGCTGAGCTGATCGTCGAGCTCCAAGAGGAGGCGCGTCGCGCGATCGAGGCGGCACTCGCCCAAGGCAATACAGAGAGTGAGTCCTTGCGTAAGGAGCTTCGGAGTGCCGTGGGACGGCGGATCAATCGTGAGACAAAACGCAAGCCTATGATCGTTCCAGTGATTACGGAGATTTGAGAGGGGCGTTCGGCTACCCTCGGATCATGGCCTCTCCCTCGCATCGAACCAAGAGTTCGAAGAAGTCGCCTTCAAATCGTCCACGTACCCGGTCGACGTCCACTCAATCAGGAGGCGCTCGGTCGGGCGCACGTGCAAATCACGCCAAGCCAGAGCCGGTCTCACCTGAGGCGCTTGCCCTCACTGGGGTAGTGCTTGCGCTCGCGCTGGGACTACTTGGATACTCGGGCCTCTTCAGCGCACTTGGTTCGGCAATCCATACCGTACTTGCCACTGCTTTTGGACACGCTGCACTCGTCGTCCTTGCCATGATCCTTCTCGTGAGTGTGCTGATATTGGCGCACTATCGTGCCTTGGCACATCGATGGCGGGTCGTCGATCTCGTGGTGATTGCGGCGAGTACGAGTGGGCTGGTCTCCGTGGCCACCCCTCAAGGCGGATCCTTCTTGGTTTCCTCAGTACAGCGGCACGGCGGCCTCCTCGGTGCACTCGTAGCATCCGTCCTCCTGCCGACGGTGGGCAAGACGGGTGGTGTCATCGTGGTCGTGCTCGGTGCCGTCGTGGCGGTCGTACAGCTATTTGGCGTCCGCTGGTCCGAAGTGGCGCTCTCGTTGTCAAGTTGGTTGCGTAGCTATACCTCCCCCGACGCGCCGTCCTCCTCAGCGCGCGCGTCATCTCCTCGGGTTCCCAAGGTGTCCCGTGCGAAGGCACCTCGGACGGAGGAGAGCGGTGATGTCGGTGATCGCAGCGTGGAAGAACTGCTCTTTGATCTCGAACGCTCGGATCAGGACGCGCAAGCCGAGCAGAACGATGGAGAAGCGGAGGAGTTCATTCCGTTTCCCGAGGAGATGACCGAGCCGTCCTCGGCCTCGGAGGTCATCGACCTCGACCATGCTGCGAGGGTCGCTACGGCGAGGTCCTCCGGAGAGCAGCACTGGAGGCTCCCGCTGCGCTCGATGCTTGGCAAAGGGGCGAAGCGAAAGGTCAATCGGTCGGAGCTGATCGAACGAGGGACCGTGCTGCAGAGTTCGCTCGCAAGCCATGGCGTGGCTGTCAAGGTGACGGGCATGACGATCGGTCCAACGGTGACCCGCTACGAGCTCGAACTCGGCGAAGGAGTCAAAGTACAGCGCATCCTGTCGCTCCAGCGCGACATCGCATATGCCATGGCCGCTGTCGACGTACGTATCCTTGCGCCGATTCCGGGGAAATCTGCGATCGGTGTCGAAGTGCCGAATAGAACTCGGGAGATGGTCACCTTGGGTGACGTCATGAACTCCCCAGAGATGCAGGCCGCAAGCCACCCCCTCGAGGTCCCACTTGGGCAGGATATCTCTGGGGCAGCGGTGGTGATGAATCTTGCCGACATGCCTCACGTGTTGATTGCGGGTGCAACGGGCTCGGGGAAGTCATCGGCACTCAACTCGATCCTGACCTCGATCCTGATGCGTGCCACTCCAGATCAAGTGCGCCTCATCCTGATCGATCCAAAGCGCGTAGAACTCGGCCAGTACTCCCGACTACCGCATCTCCTCACCGCCGTCGTTGTGGATCCGAAGAAGGCGGCCAATGCGCTGTCGTGGGCGGTGAAGGAGATGGAGAGTCGGTACGACCTCCTGGCGCATTATGGAGTTCGGGATCTTGCGGGTTACAACACGCTCGTCGAGCAGGTGCGGGCACCACGTCAGTCTGGAGAACTCTTCGATCCTCCTACGGAGGAGAGTGCGGATGACTCGCTTCCTCAGCCGCTCCCATTCATCTTGGTAGTGGTCGATGAGCTCAACGATCTCATGATGGTGGCGCCTCGTGATGTGGAGGATTCGATCTGTCGAATCGCGCAGAAGGCACGCGCGGTTGGTATCCATTTGATCATTGCGACCCAGCGTCCGTCGGTGGATGTGATCACGGGAGTGATCAAGGCCAACGTGCCATCGCGAATGGCATTCTCGGTGGCCTCGCTCGCCGATTCGCGAGTGATCCTGGACAATCCCGGCGCGGAGAAGCTCGTAGGGAGAGGCGACATGTTGCTCGTGACCGCGAGTTCGTCGCATCCCCGGAGGATTCAAGCTCCTTGGGTCTCCGAAGATGAGGTACGTACGGTCGTGGCTAGCTGGCGGCGGCAGGCTAACCCCTCCTACATCGAGGGAGTGGAAGGTGCGACCGAGACGGGCACCGGCGCGAGCAGCGGGGATCCTTCTCGAGAGGACGAGCTGTATCAGCAGGCCGTGGATCTCGTCGTATCTACACAGCTCGGTTCCACCTCAATGCTCCAGAGAAAGCTCCGGGTCGGGTTCGCACGGGCTGGGCGGCTCATGGACCTGCTGGAGCAAAATGGCATCGTGGGGCCATCCGAGGGCTCGAAGCCGCGTGAGGTACTTGTGACCGGTATCGAGGATGCCGGCGACGACTGAGACGTCGGTTCGCGATGTTCTGCTGAGAACAACCTCTCAGTCATAAGGGTGCCCGAGGTGCCGCGCTAGGCTGTCGCATTGTTTCACGCGTCGATCGACGGGGAGCATGTGGAGGTGAGCAATCGGATGCGGCAACGAGAACGTTGGATGGCGCCATCAGGCTCGGGACGTCGGGGTTCTTCCTACGGAGGGTCACACAGGTCCGGTGGCAGGCGCTACCGAGTTGCCATCGCGCTCGTAGTCCTC
Organism: Acidimicrobiales bacterium; assembly: GCA_049964275.1. GTDB lineage: Bacteria > Actinomycetota > Acidimicrobiia > Acidimicrobiales > Acidimicrobiaceae > JAJYZP01. Next base: position 5,331 of record JBMFXL010000026.1, read on the forward strand.
GTGGTGATCGCGCTGGGGGTCGTTCAGATCCTTCGTCCCGTGCCCAAACCGACGTATGCGTCGAGCGTTCAGATCCCGGCTGCGACCACTCCTGCTCCCAAGGTTCCATGGCCTAGCCAAGGTTCAGGCGTCCTCGAGATTCCTGGTGTTGGTGTGCTCTCTAGTTTCGGTACCTCCCAACCAATCCCGATCGCCTCGGTCGCCAAGATGATGACCGCTTACCTCATTCTCAAGGACCATCCTTTGGCACTTGGCCAGAATGGGCCTTCGATTACCTTGACCCAGGCGGATTACAACACCTACCGTCAGCAGCTCGCCGCGCAGGACTCGGTCATGGCGGTTGCCCCAGGCGAGGTCTTGACCGAGTACCAGGCACTCGAAGGGCTGCTGCTACCTTCGGCGGACAACCTTGCGATCACGCTTGCCAATTGGGATGCAGGCTCGGTGACTGCGTTCGTGGCAAAGATGAATGCCACCGCTCGCAAACTCGGCATGACGCACACCATCTATACCGACCCCTCAGGACTTGATGCAAAGACCCAGTCGACTCCGGCCGACCAGCTGAAGCTTGCGCAGCTATTCGAAGCGAATCCGGTGCTTGCACAGATTGCGTCCTTTCCTCAAGCGACCTTGCCAGTGGCGGGAGTGGTCTACAACGTCGACTACGACCTTGGCTCCAACGGCATCGTGGGCATCAAGACGGGCTCGACGCCAAGTGGAGGGAACTTCGCATTCGACGCGCAGATCTCCCAGGGTCCAACGCCCTACTCCGTGATCGGTGTGGTACTTGGCCAGCAAGGTCCCCAGCCGCTTATCACTGCGCTTGACGTAGGCAAGCAGGTTGCAGCCTCGCTTGGTGCGGAGCCCGGAACACAAACGATCATTCGTCAAGGGCAGGCAGTTGGGTCATTGGTCGTCCCAGGGCAAGCTCGATCGGTGCCCGTCGTCGCCGATGCCACCGTCTCGATGATCGATTGGCAAGGGCTTCCGACTTCAAGTGCGGTCTCACTCTTCCATCTGAACTACCCGATTGCGAAGGGTGCCGTGGTGGGTCACCTCTCGATCACCGTCGGAGAACAGCACAAGACGATCGCGCTTCGAGCTGGAGGAGCGGTGAATGCTCCCACGCTCTCCTGGCGCCTCAGGAGACTTTAGGAGCCGATGTCTCCGATGCGCGTTCGAGTTCCGGGTTCATCGGCGAATATCGGTCCAGGGTTCGATGTGCTCGCGATCGCGCTTGCGAAGTATCTCGAGGTCTCGGTGGAGGAAGCCTCGGCGTTCGACGTGGTGGTCGAGGGCTATGGTGCCGAGATCCCAGTCGATGGAGATCACCTTGCGTCACGAGTGCTTCGTGCCGTCCGAGGAAATGATCATGCGCGAGTGCGGATCTCCTCTGAGCTTCCACTGGCACGCGGACTCGGTTCCTCCGCCGCGCTCGCGTTGGGGGTAGCGGCTGCTGCAGGAGCTTCGGACCCGTTGAAGATCGCGATTGATTTCGAGGGCCACCCTGAGAATGCTGCCGCCTCGATGTATGGTGGTGCCGTGGCTGCCACCATGATCGATGGTGACCCGCTGGTCCGTATGGTTCCACTTGCGGACGAAGTGGCTGCGGTGCTCGTGATACCTGAAGTCTCACTTTCTACCGAGCATGCTCGATCGGTGCTCCCCGCGCAATACGCTCGTGAAGACGCCCTCTTCAACCTCGGCCGCGCGGTGCTTCTGACGAGCTCGCTCGGCGAGATCTCGAAGATTCATCCCGCGCTCTTTGAGGATCGGATTCATCAGCAGTATCGAGGCGCGCTCCTCCCTGAGGCCGAACGAATCCTCGAGCGCCTCATCAGCGCCGGTTCGCTCGGAGCATGTTGGTCGGGTGCTGGCTCGACCATGATGGGCTTCGTCGAGCAGAGCCGAGCGGAGGCAGTTCGGGATTCGCTTCGCTCATTTCTGAGCGCTTGGGAGACAAGGACAACGGTGGAGGTCGTCGCATTCGATCGACTCGGCCTCACCTACCTCGAGGACTGAGAGCGAACCTCGGGGTGGCGCCTATGCTGGTGAGGTGTCCAAAACCTTTTCGCTGACCACGCTTGGATGCGCAAAGAACCAGGTGGATTCGGACAAGCTCGCGACCTTCCTCGAACGCGATGGTTTGACCGAGGTCGCCTCCGCCTCCGAAGCCGACGTGGTCGTCGTCAACACCTGTGCGTTCATCGACGTCGCGAGGGAAGAATCCGTCGAGACCATCCTCTCACTCGCAGGAGTGAAGCGTCATGACGCGAAGTTGGTCGTGACAGGATGCTTGGCCGAGCGCTATGGTGAGGAACTCGCCAGGGAGCTTCCGGAGGCCGACGTCGTTGCTGGTTTCGGTGTGGACTTCACGCACGAGCTTCGGAGCGAGCCCTCGACAGTTCCGCTTGGTACGACGATCACCCGTCGTCGCAAGAGTCGTGAGCACGTTGAGAAGATCTACGAAATGGATCTTCTCAATCTGCCTCGTCGACGTGGCTCGGCACCATGGGCCTATGTGAAGGCCGCAGAGGGATGCGATAAGAAGTGCGGCTTTTGTGCGATCCCTTCTTTTCGTGGCCCGCAGGTCTCTCGGGAGGCGTCCTCGATCATCGATGAGGTTCGCACCATGCAGCTCAGCGAAGTCGTGCTCGTGGCACAGGACCTTGCCAACTATGGCAGGGACCTTTCTGATCGACCCACACTCGCGTCGCTCTATCGCGAGGTTCAGGGTGTGGTGCCTTGGGTCCGCCTCCTCTATCTCTATCCTTCCGAATTGACGCGTGAGCTCATCGAGCTGGTCGCTGCCTCACCGGTGCCCTACTTCGATCTCTCCCTGCAGCATGTCTCTCGGGATCATCTCCGTCGGATGCGCCGATTTGGACACGGTGACCTGTTCCTTCGTCGCATTGAGGAGATCCGTGCGCTCAATCCAGCTGCGACCTTTCGCTCGAACTTCATCCTTGGTTATCCGGGTGAGACCGACGATGACCAAGAAGCGCTACTGAGTTTCCTCGAGTCTGCCGAGCTCGACTGGGTGGGTTTCTTCGCCTTCTCGGACGAGGAGGGTACCTATGCCCATACGCGTGACGATCACGTGCCACACGAACGTGCGATCGAGCGCTTGAATGAGGCGAGTGAACTCCAGGAGAGGATCACGCGATATCGACGTGATGCGTTAGTCGGAGAGAAGCTCAACGTGCTCGTCGACGAGAGAGGCATCGCTCGGAGCTTTCGAGAGGCTCCAGAGATCGATGGTCTCGTCCGGGTACCCGATCGATTCATCCCTGGCAGTTTTGTAGATGTCGTAGTAGATCGGGTGGAGGGTCCCGATCTTGTGGCGAACTCCCTGGACTAGGGTGATGACGTGACCCAGCCAATGACGTATGGCCCGTCCGCCCTTCGGACCCCGGCGAATCTCATCACGGTGGTGCGTATGTTGGCTGCGCCGGTCATGATCGCACTGGTGCTCCATGATCGCTATTCCTACACCCCCGCGGTGGCATGGCTCTTCCTCTCGGTGACCGATGGTGCGGATGGCTATGTGGCTCGTCGACATGGTACGACGAAGTCGGGAGCATTTCTCGATCCTCTCGCCGACAAGATCTTGGTCTTTGGCGTCTTTGCTGCACTGGTCTATCTTGGAAAGGTGGCGCTCATCCCCGTGGTGATCATGGGGGTTCGAGAGATCATCATCTCGATCTATCGCAGTGTGGTACTTCGGAAGGGTATCTCGGTGCCAGCGCGCATGTTGGGCAAGCTCAAGATGGTCGTGCAGCTTCTGGTCATAGAACTCGCGATTCTGCCGATTGCTGGGCTCGAGAGGGCCGTGACCGTGTTGTTGTGGGTCGCGACGTTTCTTGCGGTTGCGTCTGGCGTGCAGTACCTGATGGACGCCCGCGTGAAAAGGGTTGTCCCCTAAATACTACGAACGTCAGGTGCGTTGGTCTTCTAACGTGAGAGAGAAGGGGTCATGAGGGTCGAAGTCCTGACCGTCGGAACTGAACTGCTGCTTGGACAGATCGTTGACACGAACTCGACGATGATCGGGCGGAAACTTGCAGAGAACGGGCTTGACAGTCTGTTCGCTGCCAAGGTTGGCGACAACCATCGTCGAATCGTTGATGCCATTCGTGCGGCTATGGCCCGGAGCGACGCGCTCATCATCTGTGGCGGCCTTGGACCAACACAGGACGACATCACCCGAGAGGCCATTGCTGAAGTCATGGGTGTGGCGCTCGAGGAGAATCAGGCTGCTCGAGATGCGATCGTCGGGTACTTCGCTTCGAGGAATCGGGCGATGCCTGAGAACAACTTGCGTCAAGCGTTGGTGCCTCGGGGTGCTTCGACGATCGAAGCTCGCAAGGGAACAGCACCAGGACTCATTTGTCCCTTGGGTAACAAGGTGATATATGCCGCTCCTGGCGTTCCTTACGAACTCGAGGACATGCTCGATCGTGCGATCTTGCCGGATTTGATTGCACGGAGCGGAAGGCAAGGGGTGATTGCCTCCCGTACGTTGCGAACGTGGGGGCTGTACGAATCGGCACTGGCAGAACGAGTGGCTCCGGTGTTTGACGCACTTGAGGCATCCGGGGAGGCGACCATTGCCTTCCTTGCGTCAGGGGTCGAGGGTATCAAGCTACGCATCACTACCAAGTCGGAGAGCGAGGTCGATGCCCAAGCAGTACTCGACCGTATCGAGGGCGAGCTTACGAGTCTCATCGGTGAACACATATTCGGTCTCGATGACGAGACGATGGAGCATGCGGTGGGTGCGATGCTCATGGGACGAGGAGCGACGCTTGCGGTGGCAGAGTCAGTGAGCGGTGGACTCGTGGCTTCTCGGATCGTCGATGTGCCGGGGGCGTCGAAGTTCTTTCGGGGAGGTGTGGTCAGTTATGCCACCGAGGTCAAGCGTTCGTTACTTGGGGTACGTGCCGAAGCGGTGGTTTCGGAAGCGTGCGCCATTGAGATGGCTCAGGGCGTACGCACGCTACTCGGGAGCGATTTCGGCCTGAGTCTCACCGGCGTAGCCGGCCCAGAGAGCCAAGACGATCAGCCTGTGGGTACCGTCTGGATCGGTATCGCCGATGAGGACGGCGCCTTCGCCACGATGCTCTCTGTCCCAGGCGATCGCTCGCGCATCCGCGGATTCGCGACGATCTCGGCCATGGATCTCCTCCGTCGTCATCTCGGTGGTATTGCGCACGCATCGCAGCGCTGAGTTTCACAAAGTCCTCCACAACGTCCACGACAACTGCTACGCTAGAACATATGTTCGAACTGCCCAAGTCTTGTAACTACGGCAATGTAATCTTCGACTCGAACGTCACTGTGGAAGAATGAGGTAATGATGGACAGGGATAAGGCGCTCGATATTGCGATCTCTCAGATTGAGAAGCAGTTCGGCAAGGGATCGATCATGCGTATGGGCGAGTCACCCCAACTCATGATCGAATCGATATCCACTGGCGCAATGGCGTTGGATCTCGCGCTTGGTGTCGGAGGTTTCCCTCGAGGTAGGGTGGTCGAGATCTATGGCCCGGAGTCATCGGGTAAGTCGACCCTGGCGATGCATGTGGTCGCGGAGGCACAGCGCA
>JBMFXL010000027.1:0-10871 GCA_049964275.1 Acidimicrobiales bacterium
GGTCGACTCTGGGACACTCGGGCGCGTCGTTGCCATAGCGTACCTATGGCTACCGGTGCGAGGATTGCGAGCGCAAGTGCTACTGGGGCAAGGAACTTCGAACCCTCTCGGAAGAGGTTGAAGCTCGGAAGGTGTTTGTAGAGGAACTCGTAGATGGCTCCGAAGGGAGGCGTCACGGTCTTGGCAAGGAACCCGAAGATGATCGCGACGAGCCCCAGCCAGGTGAGTTCAGGTGAAAGGCGATTGCGCAGGAGCACCGCGAAGGCAAGGAGAGGCATGATGAGAAAGACGGGATTGAGGGTCGTCCCGACGATTGGCGCAGGTTGCGCGCCGGTCCATTCCGCGACCACTCCGGTCATCGCGTGGGCGTAGTCGATGATGTTGAGATCTGGCCGGAGCGAGATAGGTAACTTGACGCCGCCGTGGTAGAGCGCCGTGGGGAGAAGCCATGTCAACTGCAAGAAGCCAAATACTGCTCCTGCCAGCGCACCTAATGCGAGCCTATTTCCCACCGCGCGGAGCTTTGGTTCTGCGATGATGACCACAACGAAGTAGATGGCGAGGAGGTAGGTGGAGACCACCGCGGGACGAATGTCGATCGCGGTGACGAGTGCCATGAAGAGACCGGTGTAGACCGCCCATTTCACCGAGCGACGCCGCATCGTGATGATGAAGGCGCCAAGCGTGAAGCACGAGAGGGCCGCGCCGAACACGAGAGGCGGTTCGGATGCACCGACCTCGAGTATGTAAGGATTCGCGACGAAGAGGAGCGGAACGAGCAAGGTCCAGCGTGAAGTGCCGAGGATTTGTCTCGCCAACCACCAGGACGCGACCGGAATGAATATTGCCTCTGGCCAATAGGTGGTGAGCCGCTCGATCACGTTCCAGTGCAGCCCGAACTGCGCCAGGAGTCCGTAGAGGAAGTAGTGGGGATAGCGGAAAGAATTGAATGCGACGTTGATGCCACCCAGCCCATTGGTCATATCCCAAAAGCCAGGCCACGGCCAGTAGGTCTTGAGGCGGGCGAGAGTTGGCCATCCTTGATCACCGGCCACGAGTGGACTGAGCGTGAGCCATCGGAAGCGGTAGAGCATTCCCAGTATGCCGAGGACGACCATGGTCCACTTGGGATTGTTGACGAGCCATCCCGTCCGGTCTAGCCATATCTGTCGCACGCGCTCCATGGGACGGCTTGTGGCCGAATCGAGCGTCTGGTTGGAAAGTGTCATCCCGCTCCCTCGATGAGTGGCTGGACCGAGGCCCGACGTGTCTTGGCTGGTGTCGATGTGTTGAGTCTGCCTTCGGCCCGAGATGACATTTGGCGTTCATCGGAGAGGAACATGAAGAGGAGCGCCATGGCGAACACGAGGACCAATGCATCGCTGATCAGTACGACCTGCATGGGCGAGTGGTGGAAGAGGATGAGAAGCACGATCCTGGCGATCACCGCGGGAATCAGCGCCCAGAGCAGCGAGAATTTGTTTCGCGCCTGCTGAGAATGCATGACCGCGGTCGACCAGCTCAGGATTCCCATGCCGATTGCGTACCAGCCCAGATAAGACGAGGCTCCTTCATACTTTGCGCCTGCGAAGTAGTGCAGAATCGTTGTCCCGAGGAGTTGAAGGACGATGGCACCCACGATGGATACGATCATGAAGAGGGCGATGACCGCAAAGACGATCTGTTTGGATGACTCGCCGCGATGCTGTCGCTCAGCGACGTTGGTGAACATGACGCTGACTACTCCGAGAGTCGCCGAGAAGAGCACGTTACCTATTGCTGCGACCGCGGCGTACTGACCAGCGACCTGGTGCGGGAGATAGTGCTGGACCGTGACTACATCGGCGCTCAGGAAGACGCCATTGGTGAGTGTTGCGATGATGCCATTGACCACGAAGGGCGAGTCCTTTCGCCACGGCATTCTCATGGGCGCTTTCAGTGCCCGAGCAAAAGTTGCGCGGACACAGTACACACCGACCACGAAACTGAGCCCGCTTCCCACCGTAATGGCGATCAATACGCCGTCTACTTTGTATGAGGTGATGAGGCTAATCACTCCTGTTACATAGAGCAATGGCTGCAAGAGACTCAGGCCCGCCCAGAGGGTGAAGCGGTGCTCGCCCTGGAGAATTCCCTTGGGTGCTGCCATGGCCAGCATGAATGGCGAACTCCACGAAATGATCACCACCTCCGTCACGGTGGTGTGGAAGAATCCCGCGAGCTCGCTGCCAAAGACTGTCGAGGCGGTTGCGACGACGATCCCGGCGCCGAAGAGCCAGAGCATGAGGCGAAGTGCGACCGAGTCTGCTAACGACGGTTGGGACCGTTCGTCAGGCGCGCGACGGCTGGTGTGCCAGGCTACTTGGCGGCCAAATGATGCAGCCGGCCGTGTGACGATGCCGTAGAAACCAAGCAGCGCAAACGCACGTCCGAACTCCTTGGGATCGAGGTGGTGACCACCGTAGGACTGGAGTCCAAACATGAGAAAGCCTGCGGCGAACGCGGCGATGGTAGTGACCAAATTGTCACGCAAGAACCGCTTGGAGACTCCTGACGCGGAAAGTGACGAAAGCGATTTGGTGACACCGCTCGCCCGAGGCGTCGTTGATGAGCGCGCGCGATCATCGGGGCCAGGAGAAGACATTTCTCCATGTTACGTAGTAAATGGAGCCCTGCCAACCCCCAGATTCCAGCTTGTGAAGCTCAATCGGACGAATTTCTCCTCCTGCCCTTACAACTTCACTAGATGTGGTAATTGAGCTTCGCATTCTCGCCATCGGTGCTCGGCGAGGTTGAGGTTCTCGCGCCTCGGTGTCCGTGAGGTGAACATTCTCTGTCGTCGTAGGTGAGAGCGAGTACGTCACCTAGCATGACGGTGATATCACGAGCTACGGAGGTCGGTTGGCGCACCATGATCGCGGGCGTCTGGGCCCTGATCTCGGTTTTGGAGAATCACCAAGTTCGCGTCCATGGCAGGTCACGAGCGAGTGGGAATACACAATGTATCACGGTGATCACGTCACCATCGTGAGCTTGTGGAGGCTTGGACGTGGAGATCGGGTAGGAGTGGAGTAATGCAGTCGATCCTCGAACAACGGGATTTTCCTCGAAGCGGAAGACGAGACCGAATCCTGATCGCCGCGGTTGGCCGTACGGGGAGCTCGTGGCTGGTGCGCGCACTTGGTCGCTCGGAGGGGACCGAGATGTGGTTCGAGCCTGACACGATCGATCTCGTTCCCGATGCTGGCTTTGTCGGCACCACGGGCTTTGGACCGTATCCAATCATCCATCCCGGTGAGGACGGCGGTGTATACCGCTCACTTTGGGACGTTGTGTTCACCGCAGGGGTGACTCGCAAGCAAGCCGACAAGATCATTCCCCTCGTCCGTCCCTTGATGAAGCTCCCGAATAGCGTGCTCCAGCCGATGATCCGGCTCGGCGGCAAGGTGATCTCCAAGGTCCCGATGCAGCGGCAACGCAATCTTGCGAAGACCATCCTTGCGCCCTTCGCCATCGAATGGTTGGTTGAGACGTATGATCCTCGGGTTGTCGTCACTCAGCGCCACCCTTATTCGATGGTGGCGAGTTGGCGAGACATCAAGCTCCCCAAGTTCGATCTCCTGACCCGTCCCGCCTTTCGCGAACTCTATGGCGATCGCTACGAAGGCGAACCCCCTACCGACGCCGATTCCGACCTCACGCAAGCCGCCTGGGTCGTCGGCTTCTTGACCACGATCCTAGGCGAGGCCGTTGACCGGCATCCTGAGTGGCTGGTAGTCAATCATGAGGACATGTGTATCGACCCCATTGCCAAGTTTCAGGCGCTCAGTGAGATCCTCGAGATTCCATGGTCAACCAAGGTTGCAGAGTATCTTGAGGCCTCGAATCGACCAGGACAGGGCTTCGTGAACAATCGGATCACGAGCGAAGAGGTCAACAAATGGAGGAAGAACCTGTCGCCAGATGAGATCGGTGAGATTAAGTCGGTACTCTCGCGCTTTCCTCGCCATGGCTGGATCAAGCAACCCGACGATTGGGAGTCACTGATCTGAGACGAAAAGTCCTTCATCGTGGTCGAGAGTGTGGGGAGTTCCTGAGGATAGCCATCTCATCCCCGCATGACCTTACGACCGATGCATGTGGTGTGGGATAGCATTGGAACCTGGGCTTATTGTGATCCATGATTTGGGAGTCGAAGGGCATTTCGTCCGCTGATCGTCCTTGACTTGGTTGGCTGACCCAGTCAGAGCGCATGAGGAGAGAATCGTTGGATCGTCGACGTCTTCGAACCATACTCGAGGCCAGCGGGGTCGTGGTGATCGTCCTGTTGTTGGTCCTCGTATTCTTTCGTCATCAAGGTGCTCGATCAGTAGTTCCTCCAACGACGACGCTTCCCTCGGCGACGACCACTCCTGGGTCGACGACTTCGACCACTTCGGCAACGGCGGCGACCGTACCGTTCAACGGTCGGATCGTCAATGTGACGAGTTTTGGTGCTGACCCGACCGGCGCAAAGGACTCGAGGGCCGCCATCGTCTCAGCGCTTGCCTCCGCGGAGACCAAGCCAGGATCCGAACTGTATTTCCCGGCGGGAACCTACGTGCTCAAGAGTGTGACCAAGCCGTTGGCAGACTTTTATGTGGGTGTACCGATTCGGATCGTGGGAGCCGGCACTGGTGCGACGACCATTATCGACGAGGTGGGCCAAACGACTGGAAACTCGAATCCGCCGATCATGTTCCTCTTCCAAGGCCCAAACGCACCTCATCCGGGAGGCGCGAGTGGTTCGCTTATGACGGGCTTCACCTTGAACGCAGCCAAGTACCAGTCAGGTACTCCCATCACCGATTATGCAAATAACACGCTCATTGAAAATCTCCAGGTCTACGCACCCACCTCGACATTGAGCTATAACCCCAATCAATTCGGAGTTCGCGTCATCGCGGTATGCGACCATGCTACGTATCAGTCGATCAATCGGACGGGAAATGTGGTTGCCAATGTCTCGATAATCGGCTCGGGAATCGGTGGGAATACCGAGCTGGACCTCTCGTGCCAGGTCAATGTGACGGCGACCAACATTAACATCCAAGGGAATGGTGTCGATGTCGACTTCTGTCAACATGCGTCGCTCTCGAACTTCACGTTGGTCGGCGGAAGCAACGGAGACCTCCAGCATACGACCTGGATCGTCGTCGGATCCCACGACGTCACGCTTTCGAACATCACGACCAATGGCAAAGGCGGGGTCATCATGCCCGCCGTGAAGTCGAGTTCGAGTGGCATCACGATCACACACGAAGTGATGAAGAACACCTCTGGATACCTGGTGATCGGCGACGCCTCTGGCGTGACGATTGAGGATAGTCAGCTTGGTGGGGTCGCCATTGCGCCGCTCGTAGGTCTGTCGAACGTGTCGATCAAATCGACGAGTTACACACATACCCGGTGCGCCGCTCAGGGCACAGTGGCAACTCTTCAAGGTGTCGCCTGTAGCGGGTAGCCCCTCTCGCTTGGCGGAGATATCTCAGTGACCAATCGTCAGAATTGTCGACGCGGCGCTCGCAGACCTCTCCACGTCGCACTCACGTAGATCCGGAAATAACTCCATCGGTTGGCGTCCTTACGTACCGCGACTCCGAGCGCAAGTACCGAAGCCGGTAGAACGACTGCGAAGAACCAGAGCCACACCATGGGTGTGTTGGCATACATCTTCCGGTAGCGGACTCTCGACTCTGATTGGTCAGCCAAGTTCGTGGCATTGATGCGAGTGAATGCTCCGCGGTAGTCGATGTCATGATGGGTTACCGCCCGCGAACAGGTGCGGATCTCCCATCCTTGACGATTGAGTCGATGTCCGAACTCGGCTTCTGACCAGTTATGAGGGAAGTTCCGCCAGTCGAAACTGAGGCCTTCTTCGCGGAGATGATTTCTCACCATGAACACATTGGGCTGGAAAGCGAACGTGGAGTGCTCGTCGAGTTGGTCGAGTGAACGCTCGTAAGTGACTCGGAGACGCCCGTCAATTCGGCCACCAGTACACCAAACGGTGCTGTCGTCCAACCGATACTGCACCGGCGCGACCATGCCTACACGCGGATGCGATTCGAGGAAATTACTGAGCTCTTCCAGCATGTTGGGGTCCAAGACGTTGTCGTCGTCGATGAAACAGACGAAATCCGAAGTGCAGAGATCCCACCCCTGTTGGCGGGCACGGGCGCTGCGGACGTTCGTGCGGTTCCGCTCTACGACGACCGAAGGATACCTCGCCAGGATCAGCTCGGTGTCATCAGTCGATGCATTATCCACGACGATCACTCGGTGGAGAGTCGGGGACTCGGTGCTCGTGAGCTGGCGGAGGAGTCGGTCGAGCTGTGCAGATCGGTTGAACGTGGGAACGACCACGTCGACTTTGCTTGGCACGCTTGGACTCCCTCGTACTCGTGCAACAGTTGCAACCCGAGTCTACGTGTGGGAGCTTCCGGATCTGTGGCCACGGGATGCCTGGGGAACACAGGTCATGATCAGGCCATTCGCCTTCGGCAGTCGTTTACCAAGGGTTGACGGAGTGAACGCCTCGGAGAGGTCTCGTGGCCTCACGCTCTGCCGTTAGAAAACTCACCAAGAGTGGTGAAAACACATTATATGCACTAATATTCGTGAGAAAGACGCATGGCGTGGGCAGGATACGTCACAAGTGTCCTGGTAGGGCGCAATATATCACCTTTAGTGATGCAACGCTTGAGAAAACACGGAAAGTGACCGATAGATCCTTCGTACATCACGCATTGTGAAAGCATCGCTGCTCGATGCAGCTGCTGCGTGATGGGTGTGTCGCAGACATCGAGGGAGAGTGATGGACGTGTTCGGACATATTTTTGGAACCGGTGTAAAGCTTGCCGCGGGGGTAGTGAGCAAGGGAGGTGCGGTCAAGCTAGGTGCGTTCGGAACGATCGCACTTGCGAGCGTCGTAGGCACCGGCGTGGTGGCAGCCAATGCGAGCGCACCGAGCGCCTTCCACTTTCGTACCCACGGAGTGACCAAGGTGGTTCACCTCTCGGCCCAACGCAAGGCCGGACAGCGGGCATATGTTTCGTACTACACCTCGAGCGGCGGAACGACGACCTCGTCGGTGCCGCCTGCATTGACCCAGACCACTCGACCAAACGGCGGAGCGACTTTGTCGGGTGGCGGCCAGACGACCTCTTCGTCATCCGTGGTGAACTCGACCACGTCGACGACCTCGACGCCAACCACAACGCCAACCACGACGAGCGGACCGGCGGCGACAACACAGACCTCTAACACGTTGAGTGGAGGGGTCTTCAATGTCGTGAACTTCGGTGCTGATCCGACTGGAACGCGTGATTCGTCAGTTGCGATCGCATCCGCGATCTCGGCTGCGGAGGCGGCAAACAATGACGCGGAGGTGTATTTCCCGGCGGGTCACTACATCGTGAAGCCAGCTTCTCCTCGGATGTTCGACTTCATCATCTCGGCGCCCGTCCGTATCGTTGGTGCGGGTCAAGGAGCCACCACGATCGAGGACGAGATTGGCGTCAAATCCGGCTACTCGGTGCCCAACTCGATGTTCGAAATCGTGCCTGCTCCCGGTACCCAGGTTGGGGGCGGAAGTGGCACGGTGATCACTGGGTTTACGTTGGATGCGTCCAGTTTTGATGCAGGTACGCCGATCATGGACTACGCCAACAATACGGTCATTGAGAATCTCATGGTGTACGGGCCGACGAGTACGAATACGTACAACCCCAACCAGTTCGGCGTGCGAGTGATCGCGGTGTGCAATCCCACGACGCGCGCATGGACCTTCCGGACGGGCAACGTGGTGCGCAACGTGACCATCTTCGGAAACGGAGCAGGTGGGAACACTGAGCTCGATATCTCATGCCAGCAGAATGCGACCGTGACAGGAGTGACCATTCATGGTAACGGTATGGACGTGTTCTATTCGGAAAACGACTCCATCTCCAACGCGATGCTCGTCGGCGGGACGAATGGCTCGCTGACGCCACTCACCTTCGCGGTCACCGGCTCGACGAACATCACGCTGACCAATATCACTACGAATGGCGAAGGCGGTACCATCACTCAGGACACCAGCAACGTCAGTCAGAACATCGTGATCAATCACGAGGTGATGTTGAATACTGCAGCGAGTCTCAAGATCGGTGACTCGGTAGGCACCGTTGTCGAGAACAGCTCGCTCGGTGGCGTGGTCATCGACCCACTGTCCACTCTGAGTGGGATGTCGATGAGTGGCTCTAGCTACGGTCACGTGTACTGTTGGCCAAGCGTGACCCCGTCAGCGCTTTCTGGAATTAGCTGTTCATAAGTCGTCTCGGCCTCGTCGAATCACCCCGTAGGTTGGACCTTCGGCGTGATTCTGCGTTAACCGACTGTGGCGTGATTAACCCGCCCTGAGGGCTGCGCTTCGTCAAAACGACAGAATGATGAATTCGCACAGTTCGTGATACCTCTTATATCGCGTATCGGTTAGTTTGTGGGCTGAAGTGCTCGCTACAGGCCTGGGTGATGACGCCTTAGGCCCCAGTTCCGTACTGCGCGGGGTGTTGGCACGAGGTACTCGACGTAAAAGAGGAACATGGAATCCGTTCTTGATATGAAGGGTCGAACCCTCTCGGGGAGAGACGACAGGATTCTCGTACCGGCCATCTCCCGTTCCGGGAGTTCCTGGCTCATAGGAGCCCTTGGGGCGACTCCTGGAACTGAGCGATGGTATGAGCCCGACAACATTGATGCAGATCCTTCCGGTCAGGGTGAAGTGGGGAAGAGCGGATTCGGTCCCTACCCGATGATCCGGCCTGGCGAAGACGGCGGTGTGTACCGTTCCCTCTGGGATGTGGTCTATAAGGGTGCGCTTCCATACGACTTCAGCACACGGCTCATCCCGATTGCCCGTCCGCTGCTCAAACTCCCTCCCTCAGTGCTTCATCCACTGGTCCGGCTCGGTAGTCGAGCGCTTACGAGCATGCAGATCGGAAAGCGCCGCATCGCCGCGAAGTCCGTCTACGCGTGCTTCTGTCTTGAGTGGCTTGTCTCACAGTACGACCCCAAGGTGGTCATGATCCAACGTCATCCGCTCAGCATTGCTGCGAGCTGGCGTGAGCTTGGTATACCGTTCTTCGATCTGGCGACGCGTCCGGAGCTTCTCGAGCTCTACGGCGATCGCTATGAGGGCGATCCGCCGAGTGAAGAGGACTCTCTCATGAGCCGCATCGCCTGGCATATTGGACTACTGAATATGGCGTTAGGTGACGCTTTGGACAGAAATTCGGGCTGGATGCTTGTCAATCATGAAGATCTGTGCATCGATCCCGAAGCAAAATTCAAAGCGCTTTGCGAGATCTTGGGACTCCAATGGTCGGAGAACGTGGCGGCGTATCTGAAAGCTTCGAATCGGCCGGGAACCGGTCTTACGCCAGTTCGAGTCACGAGTGAGCAGGTTAAACGTTGGAAAGGGCGTTTAACCGACGAAGACATGAACGAGGTGCTCACCGTTCTTTCGCGTTTTCCGCGCAATGGATGGATCCGCGAACCCAACTAGCTAACACTTACCTCACAATTTCATGATCAGCCCATAATGGGGAGCTGGTTCCCATTGTGTAGCACCTGTTCACTAGAGTGCTTGTTGGAAGATTCAGGCGCTAGTGAAGTAATAGTTGAACTCCTACGAGGGGAAAAGGTGTGGGTACAGGGGGTGTGATCCAACGATTTCGGAGGACGGCGACGTACTACCGCGACAGTATTGCGCTCGCGGAGAACGCTGCGGAGCGTAAAGTCCTTCAACCCTACCTCCTAGGTTCCTGCGCGCTCTGTTTGTTGCCCAGATTTGGACACGCTGTGCTTTCCTACGTCGTCGGCGCCGTCCGCTACGTTGCGCTCCCCGAAAAGCGGCGAGAGGTTCGGCGGGGTCAGCGACTCGTGGCGGGGGGAACGTTGGGCCCGATTGCGCTCGAACTACGAACCCTTGACGCCTTCGCTTGGTACACCAGGCTCTGGATCGAGATCTTCGCGATTGCCGGCTACGGGAACGACGAGATCGACTATCGCGTGACTGTCGAAGGTATCGAGCATCTCGACCGAGCGCTCGAGCTCGCAGATGGTAAGGGGATCGTTGCCATCTCCGGGCACGTGGGCAATATGGATTGGATGGGCTCGTTGCTTTTGATCCGTGGCTATCCAGGTATGGGTGTGATGACCAAGCTTTCACCTCCAATTCTGGAGCGATGGATGAAGGAACTGCGTCAACGACGGGGACTTCGGATGGAGACCCTTGGCAAAGGGATCATGGTCCAGATCGAAGAGGGACTCCGTCAGGGCCTGAGCGTTGCGCTCATGAGTGATTTCGATGTCTCGGGTAGTGGAATCGCTACGACGCTCTTTGGCGAGGAAATGAAGATCCCTGCGGGTCCCGCGGTGCTGTGTGCACGCCTGGGGGTACCGCTCGTCCCTATGGTTGCGTACATGCGCAGAGATGGCGGTCACACCTTGAAGGTCTGGGAGCCGATTCTCCCTCCTGCACGCGACGGAGCTGCATCAGGCGATCGGATTCGGTCCATCGCGGAGGACGTGGCGAGGGCAGTCGAAGAGACTATTCGATACGCACCGGCACAGTGGCAGTTCGGTGATGAACTTCGTGCGCGACGTGGCAAGTCCCGCGAGGAGTCCTCGCCCTTAGGGAACTGACCGTCTGGGTCTGTCGTCCTCAGGGTTTCGAGATCACCGAGCCGAATCCCGATGATCCCTGCCCTGGTTCGCCCCTATGTAGGTGGCTGTGAGGGGTCCCCCTTTTGTGGTCCACCGACTATGCAAGTGATGGCTGGTAGCGG
>JBMFXL010000028.1:0-1472 GCA_049964275.1 Acidimicrobiales bacterium
GCACAGTCCCTCGGGATGGGAGCCTTCGACGTTGGGGTGCTCACCACGATCTCCGTGCTCGTAGGTATCGTTACGACGCAGCTCGTGGACCATCGCTTTCGTGGCCAGCGGCTCAGAGTGAGCCTTGGCTTTGCCGGGTTTGCGATGATGGTGACCGGTGTGATATCCGCGTGTGCGCCGAGTCGGTGGTGGTTGTATCCCGCAGCGCTGCTGGGGTTTCTTCCTCCGCTTGGGGGCCAGTATGTCGCGGCAGTGGTCGAGGGGCGGCTCGCACAAACTCCGGCGATGCAACGCACTCAGGTATTCGCTAGGTACGGATTGTGGGTGAACATCGTGGGTGCGATCGGCGCGTTGAGCGCATCGGTCCCCACTGTTCTCTCCCTCGGTACGTCGTTCGGTCTGAGCGTGCTCGCGATGTCGTACGGTTCACTCGGACTCATGATCGTTGCGTGTGCGAGCGGTCTTGTGGAACGCAGTCCCATAAGTCATCGGTCGATTTCAGCCAATGCGCTCGGAGAAACGGATCCGAAAGGTGCTGAGCGGATGTCGACCATCAATCGACTTGCCGTACTGTTCGTGGTCGATGCGTCCGGTAGCGGGGTAGTGACCCCGACGCTCGTGATCTTCTGGTTGCATGCGCAGTTCCACATGACGACGTCATCGCTCGCGGTCCTTTCTTTCGCTATGGCGATCTGCAATTCCGTGTCGCTCCCCCTGGCTGTGAAGATCGCGCGTAGGCTAGGCCTACTCAACACCGCGGTCGTCACCCACATAGCTTCCTCGCTACTGCTCGTAGCCGTGCCTTTCGCTCATAGTGCGTCGGTGGCCTCAGGGTTGCTCATTGTGCGAGCGATCCTCGTAGAGATGGATGTGCCTACACGTCAGAGCGATATCGCGTCCATCGTTACTCCGACGCTGCGCTCGCGCGCGGCGGCCCGGATATCCATTGGCAAGCAGACTGGACGTGCGATCGGCCCATTGGTGGGGGGTGAAACGCTCTCGGCGCTCGGTGCAGTAGCACCGTTCTTGATCGGCGGTGCCCTCAAGATCGGATACGACCTTGCCCTCTGGCGCTCCTTTCGTCATATCCGTTCAGTCGAAGAAGATGCACGCTGACAACGAGAGGATGAGCGGGCATGTGCAAACAGGAGGCGTTGGGGCGTCCCTACCAACTTCACCTGTGCGGTGACGAGATCCCATCTCACGACGCTTCCGTAAGCCTTTGGGAGATAGCGCGTTGTGGGGTACCGTCGCCACGTTGGCCGCGCAACGTGAGGGCACAAGCCCGGGCGCACCTTTCCGCCTTCTTCGCACTAGGAAGCGCCATGGAAGACGAACGTCTACTCGATCACGACGGTGGGCTGGGCGTGGAGCTGAGCGAAGGTGGTACGGGGGAGCAAGAGTGCCGAGAAAAGCACCATTGAGAGTGCGATCGCTCCGTTGACCAGGAGCCCTAGGTCGAATCCGGAGGC
>JBMFXL010000028.1:1482-10822 GCA_049964275.1 Acidimicrobiales bacterium
TGCTCCCGTCTGGGTCACGAGATGCCGGTGGAGGAGTGCAGTGGTTCGATCGGAGGCAATGACCGCGAGAACTGCCAAGCTGAGGGCTGATCCGAGCTGTCGGGACGTGTTGATGAGACCCGAAGCGATGCCCGAATCTTCTGGAGCCACCCCAGCAGTCCCTGCCATCGTCATTGGCACGAAGCAGCAGCCCATACCTGCCCCGGTCAAGGTCGAGGGACCAAGTACCCAGATCCAATAGTTCGAGTGCGCGCCGAGGTGAGCCAGCAGCAGGATCCCTACTCCTGCGCCAAGTCCCCCGAGGAAGATCACCCGGCGAGGAGTGTATCTGACCGCGAGACGTCCAGCGAAGATCGCCATGACGAAGGTACCCATTGCTGATGGGAGCAGTGCGATACCGGCCTTGAGTGGTGAATACCCTGCGACCTGCTGGAGGGCAAGAGAGAGGAAGAAGAGGAACCCAACGATGGTGGCGCCGACGAGGAACGCAATGACGTTGCCTCCTCTGAGTGACTGATTCCCAAAGAGTCGAAGCGGCATCAGTGGTTGTCGTATTCTCGACTCATTGAAGATGAATGCGATCACTGCCGCGAGCCCGATTCCAGCTAACACCAAAGTGTGTGCGGAGGTGAAGGAGTACTGATCTGTTGTCACGATTGCGTAGATGATCGCGCCAAGACCGCCGGTCACAAGTATGGTGCCACTCAGGTCGAGTGACGCAATCCCACGTGCCGTACCTCGCGAATCATGAAGGTACTTGATTCCTCCGATGATGAGGAGTGCACCGATTGGGACGTTGATGTAGAGGACCGACCGCCAGCTGGTGAGGTCGGTGAGCACGCCTCCTGCGACCGCACCGACCGCGCCGCCGCTCGAGGCGGTCATCCCCCAGACAGTGAGCGCGCGAGCCCGCTCCTTTGGGTAAGTGAAGGTGGAGGTAAGAAGCGAAAGCGTCGCTGGTGCGAGAATTGCGGCTCCGATACCTTGTACTGCGCGCGCTGCGATGAGTTCAGTCGAGGTCTGAGAGAGACCCCCGAGCAAACTCGCAAGACTGAAGAGTCCAAGTCCTGTCAGAAAGATGGTCTTCCGACCAAAGAGGTCCGCCGCTCGCCCGCCAAAGAGTAGAAATCCCCCGAAGGTCAAGGTGTACGCATTGATGATCCACTGCTGGTCGGTGATCGAGAGATGAAGGGCATGCTTCATTGCGGGGAGCGCGACATTGACGACCGTCACGTCGAGCACCACCATGAACTGCGCAATGCAAGTGACGGCGAGAAAGAGACCGGTGCTTCCTCTTATGCCGGAGGAAGGGGATGAGGTCGTATGCTCCGTCATGGTCCCGTTCTATGACTCGATGAGCGAATAGATACGCCTATCAACGCTTGAACGCCACGGTTGTTCCTGAGGGGAGGTCAGTCCTGAGCTGAGCTAGCGTCTGCGTCGAGTCACCGGAGGTACTAAGGAGCCACTACTCAGCGCATGGGGAAGTTAAACCTCCGAAGGGTAGCGCTGATAGTCAGGGAAGTTTCCAAAGAGTCGCTCACCCGCGGGTCCTTCGGTGACTGCCTGCACGAGATACTCTCCGCCGACGAACGCACCCTTCCACGATGCTCCGCGTCCTCCAAAGGGCTCGTCCTTGTCGCCACGAGAGCGGACCTTGTTGATCCCGACCTTGAAGGCGTGCACCTCCTCCGCGAGATGCTGTGCGAGCTCGATGTCGTCGCTGGCGATCGAGGAAACGAGCGCACCGTTGGAGACGTTCATCTGGGCAAGGAGTTCGGCCTGGGTATCGACGGCAACCACTGTGTCGATAGGCCCAAAGGGTTCCGCGTGATAGAGCGGTGAAGACTTCGGGGGATCGAGAATGGCGACAGGTGCGACGTACGCCGAAAGGTCTTGACCGGGAAGGAAGAGTGATGAATCGAGTTTGCCGCGGTAGAGAGGGATGCCGCCTCGAGAGATCGCTTCCCCGACGCGCATATTCAGCTCGGCCGCCTTTGCCGCATTGATGACCGGGCCGAAGTCCACGGTGGGGATGGGGTCGTCCGGATTCTCCACCGCGAGAGGATGTCCAATTCTCAGGCTCTCGAGGATCGGCAGGTACATCTCGAGGAACTTGTCGAAAAGTGAGCGCTGAACGACATAACGGGGGTATGCCGTGCACCGTTGCTTCGCGTATTCGAAGCCCTTCTTGATCTGGGCGGCGAGGGTGTCCCACTGGGAGAACTCCCAGATACCCCACGCGTTCAAACCCTCCTGTTCGAGCATGTGTCGCTTGTCGGTACGTACGAGTTCGGAGGCGATCTGTCCGCCAGTGTCCCTCCCGCCCACGAATGCGAGGCATCCAATCTCAGGAGATCGAACGAGGACCGATGAGAGTTTGCCGCCGAGTCCGGAGACGAGTGTCACGGGAAGACCCTCTTCCGCGGCGAAGTACATCGCGAGCGTGAGTGCCGCGACGCCGCCGTCGGTAGGAGACTTGGCGATCACCGCATTGCCCGCGAGCATCTGCACGAGGAGGGAGTGCGCAAGTACTGAGAGCGGATAGTTCCAGGAAGCGATATTCGACACCGGACCGGGAAGTGGTCCACGACCCTCGAGCATTCCATCGATGTTGTCGAGATACCACTCGACTCCTCCTACGGTGCGATCCACAGAGACGAGCGATTGTGCGTAGGGCTTTCCGATCTCCCAGGTCAAGAGGAGTGCGAGGAGGTCGCGATGGGCCTTGATCTTGGCGACGGTGGCAGCTACACGTCGCTTGCGTTCTGCGAGGGGAACCTTGATCCACGCGAAGTGGTCTTTCACACACGCTTCGAGCGCAATGGCAGCTTCGTCGGTCTCAAGCATTGATGGGCCGATGATCGGTCGATTGTCGATTGCAGAGACGGCGGGATGGGGAGTACCGAGTTCGTGCCACTTACCTCCCCAATAATTATTGATTCGTCCAGGAGCGAAAGCCGCGGGCGCAATTGCTCGGGCTTGCTCGTAAAGCTCATCGAATGATGTGCCGGGCTTGAGGATTTTGGTTGATGCGTCTGTGCTCACCCTTACATATTCTTCGCTTACCCTAGGAAAAGCGGCCGTTTTGCGGCAAGTATCGAGAATTTCTCAGGAAGGTAGGTGCTCGTGGCGACGCCCGGAGATGACCCCTCCACGCTGCAGTTTGTCGTCGTAGGTCCTACTGGTGCAGGTAAATCGGCACTTCTGCACTCGTTTGCAGTCCAATATGGTGATATCAGCCTCATTTCCATCGATTCCATGACGATTTACCGAGAGTTCTCGATTGGAACCGCGAAACCGACCCAAGAGGAGCGAGCCGAAGTCCCGTATTACTTGGTCGATGTGATCTCCATCGACAAGGAGTACTCACTCGCGCAGTATCTCGATGACGTCCGGAGCGCCAAAGTGGAGATCGAGCGTGCCGGTCGACGTGCAATGTTCGTTGGTGGAACTCCGTTGTACTACCGGGGCGTGGTCGACGGCCTTGTGCCGCCTCCCCAGTTCCAGGGACTCCGCGCGTGGCTGGAGCGCGATGAGGACCACGCTCTGTCCCAAGAAGGTCGGTACCGGCTGTTGCAATTGGTCGATCCAGAGGCGTCGCATCAGATCGAGCCGTCGAATGCGCGGCGCACGATTCGGGCACTTGAGGTAGCGCTCGGCTCTGGGGGAAGACATTCCGTCGCAGGTCGTCCCTTTGGTGAGCATCCGGAGGTACCTTTCTACGTGATCGGCCTTGACCTTCCTTCTGATCTCCACCTACGTCGTCTCGAGAAGAGAATCGATGCGCAACTTGCACAGGGGTGGCTCGAGGAGGTCGAGGACCTAGTTTCGCGTGGTATTAGGTGGTCGAGAACTGCGGGCCAGGCCATTGGCTACTCCGAGCTTCGCGAGGTCGTCCTTGGGGACTGTGGAATCGACGAGGCAAGAGACAGGATCCTCTCTCGGACCAGACGACTTGCCAAGCGCCAACGCAGCTGGTTCCGCAGGGATCCTAGAATTAGATGGGTCACAGACGAAGAGGAAGGTCTGGCACTTCTTTGGAACACGATGGCCCAGATGTAGGCGGCGACCACTGGTGGAAGCTCCATGGGGCAGGAAATGATTTTCTCGTTCGTGCTATCTCCTCTGAGCACTTTCCCATCGGAGCAAAGGAGGCAATGCTCCTTGCGGATCGCCATTACGGCATCGGTGCCGACGGTGTGATCGAGGTGGTCCTGAGTGAGGGCCAGATTCCGAAGATGATCCTCCGCAACGCCGATGGCTCCTTAGCGGAGATGAGTGGAAACGGGCTCCGCTGTCTTGGACATTTTCTGTCCCGTCAGGAGTACGTATCAGACGCAACCTTTGAAGTCATGACCGGTGCAGGCCCGCGTCTTTATCGACGGCTCTCCTCGTCCCCTCTCTCGCGCACGATGGTCGGGGAGACCATGATGGGGGAGGGTTCCCTCCAGGGCTCGGTCACCTTCGCCTCAGGCGAGGTCGGGACCCTCGTCGACATGGGTAACCCTCACCTCGTACTGGTCGAAGGAAAAGGTCATGCGCTCCCACGCGATTTCGATGTCGAGTCCGAGGGCCGGCGACTGAGCGCAGACTTTCCTAGGGGCATCAACATCGAATGGATTTGGCCGGAGGATGACGGGTCGTACTCCCTGGTGGTCTACGAGCGTGGAGTCGGACCGACCTTGGCGTGTGGAACTGGAACCTGCGCAAGTTTTCTGGCGTTGAGTGCCGTGTCGGCTCTTCCTGATGAGCTGGTGGTGCACAATCCTGGCGGTGCGCTCTCGGTACGCCGTGATGACGGGGTGCTTTGGCTCGGAGGAACGAGCGTGATGGTAGGCGAGTTCTTTGCGTCGCACGATGACGCGAGTAACGACGATGGGATGGCCCATGGCACTCATTGAACGTTCATTTCGTGAGAAGATCCTGCTCGTTGGAGTGGTGCTCTCAGGTAGCTCTATCGAGGAGGTCGAGGACGAACTCGATGAGCTTGCCCTGCTCATCGATACTGCGGGCGCGGAGGTTGTCGGGCGCGTGCTCCAGCGTCGCGACCGACCTGATCCTGCAACCTTTGTTGGGTCTGGGAAGGCCGAGGAGATCCATGAGCTCTCGGAGGTGCTCGACGTCGATACGGTGGTGTTCGACGAAGAGCTTACGCCGGCGCAACAACGCAACCTTGAGAAGATTTTTGGTCGCACGGCGATTGATCGCACCGCGGTGATCCTCGATGTGTTCGCCCAGAATGCCAAGACACCAGAAGGACGCGCGCAAGTCGAGCTTGCGCTCTTGACCTATCGGCTGCCCCGGCTTCGAGGAAAGGGCCATGGGCTCTCCCAGCAGGCAGGACGCATCGGTACCCGAGGACCTGGTGAGACCAAGTTGGAGGAGGATCGACGGCGACTCAGCGAGCGGATCCAAACCCTTCGGCGGGAGCTTGCGGCCCTTTCGGACACCCGTAGGCTCCAACGCAAATCGCGACAGCGTTCCAGAGTCGCCAATATCGCGATCGTCGGCTACACCAATGCAGGTAAATCGACGCTTCTCAACGCGCTCACCGATGCTGGCGTGCTTGCCGAGAATCGTCTTTTCGCCACGTTGGATCCACGGACGCGTCGACTGGTACTGCCCGGAGGTGAACCCGTATTGCTCACCGATACCGTGGGGTTCATCCGAAAGCTCCCTCACCAACTCGTCGAGTCCTTCAAGTCGACGCTTGAGATCGTGACCGAGGCCGATGTCCTGTGCCACGTGGTCGATGCCTCCTCCCCTCACGCGGAGGCGCAGATTGCGACGGTCCGAGGGTTGCTCAAGGAGATCGGTGTGCCCGAGATCGAAGAGATCTTGGTGCTGAACAAGACGGACATTTCGGGGGTGTCGGAGTCTCTCGCACGTGCACTTCCGCACGCAATCCCGATCTCGGCAAAGACAGGGGCGGGGGTAGGGCAGCTTCTTGAAGAGTTCGCCGCGGCACTTCGGCGGAGATCGGTCATCGTCGAAGTGGTCATTCCCTACGACGCCGGCGGGGTACTTGCGTGGCTCCATCGAGAGGGTGAAGTGCTCTCGATGCGTGATGACGACGACGGGACTCACGTCCTTGCCAAGCTTGAGCCTGCCTCCTATGGTGTGTTGACCCGTACCTATGAAGATGTTGCCACCATCAGGAGAGTCGACACGTCCGACGGACGTACTTCTGCGAAAGGCGTACCCCGAGGACCTCTTGAGTGAACCCATGAGCGAACCCGAGTCCCTCCGCGAGATTGCTGGTAAGTCCTTCGGCGAGGTCATTGATCTTTCCGTTGGTTCGCCAACTGATCCCGCTCCTCACGTCGTTGTCGAACGTTTGCGGGAAGCCGAACGTCTCGGTGGTTACCCTGCCTCAGCCGGATTCCCTGACCTTCGCGCAGCGTATGAGCGCTGGGTGGTCAAGAGATTCGGTATGGCGCTCGATCAACTCTCAGCTGGAATGTGTCTTGGCACCAAAGAGTTCATTGCCTCGCTTCCTGGGTTGCTCCGCACTCTTCAGCCAGACCGCGATGTGCTGTTATATCCATCGGTGTCGTATCCGACCTACCGTTTTGGGGCGGAGATCGCCGGACTCCAGCCCGTGGCGGTTCCTCTGGCGGAGGATGGCGTGATGGACTTCGAGCGGGTCGATCGACAACTCAGAGAACGAGCGCTGCTTTGCTGGGTGAACGCGCCGTCGAATCCAACTGGGGTGAGCCGAGGGATCAAAGAAGCCGTAGATTTCGGTGAAAAGTCGGGCTGCGTAGTGGCCTCCGATGAGTGTTACGTGGACTACGTGTGGTCCGGCGAGCCCACCTCTGCCGCCTCTATTCGGTCCGAGCGCGTCCTCTCGGTCCACTCGCTTTCCAAACGATCGAACCTGGCAGGACTCCGAGTGGGCGGATATCTAGGTGATCCGGCGATCGTTTCCCAGCTTCTTCGCCTCCGACGTGAGGCGGGACTCATGATTCCAGGGCCCATCCAGATCGCCGCGATTGCTGCCTACGAGGACGAGGAACACGTGGCGATGCAGCGAAGTCGGTACCATGCACGCCTGGTCATGCTTCGCGACGCGCTGGCCGGACGAGGTTTCGAGGTGGCGCTCCCAGAAGGTGGTATTTATCTTTGGTTCAAGGGCCCAAGCGATCGATTCCCCACCGGCCGTTCGCTTGCCCGTTACCTTGCGGAGATTGCGGGTGTCGTGGTTTCCCCCGGGGATCAGTTCGGTGCTGACTCGACGTCCTATGTGCGAATGGCGATGTGCGCGCCCACGTCTTTGATCTCACTCATCGCCGAGCGAATTTCGAGCAGTGCGCACCTCTAAGGTGCAGTGACAGTAACCTTCGCACTGGTTGCACCCAAATGGGAAAGGATTCAGATGCCCTCAGACCTTCGCACACGTATCGAAGAGATCTGGAACCAAAGAGAGACCCTTGTCGCCGGCGACATGGAAGTACGACATGACGTGTACTCGGTGCTCGAACTCCTCGATCGCGGGGAGGAGCGCGTCGCCTATATCGATGCCCGGGGAGAAGTCGTGGTCAACGAGTGGCTCAAGCGAGCGATTCTCCTTTCGTTCCAACTTCGCCAGAACCAGACCAGCGTGACGGGACCCTTCGAGTTCCATGACAAGCTCCCGCTCAAAAGGAACTTTGCCGCAGCCGGTGTCCGTGCCCTCCCTGGGGCGTCTGCTCGGTTCGGGTCCTTCCTTGCACGAGGGGTGATCCTGATGCCGTCGTACGTCAACATCGGAAGCTACGTCGATGAGAACACGATGGTCGACACCTGGGCAACGGTCGGGTCGTGCGCGCAGATCGGGAAGAACGTCCACCTCTCGGGTGGAGTGGGAATCGGAGGGGTGCTCGAGCCGCCCCAGGCTCGTCCCGTGGTGATCGAGGATGATGCCTTCATTGGCTCCCGGGCAATGGTGACCGAAGGGGCTCGTGTCGGGAGAGGAGCGGTACTCGGCGCGGGAGTCATCTTGAATCCCTCCATTCCTGTCATCGATGTCGCAACCGGTGAAGAGATCGGACGCGGAGAGGTACCGCCTTGGTCGGTGGCGGTCAGCGGCACGCGTCTGAAGGAATATCCCGGAGGCAGCTTCGGAATTGCAGCCGTCTTGATCATCAAGCGCCTCGATGAGGGCGAACGTCATTCGAAGACCCAGCTCAACGAGATCCTTCGCGAGAATGGTGCCTCACTATGACCAGGGGAATCCCACGCCAGGAGGTGACGCGAAGCCGCCTCGCGGAGCGCTGTCTCGATCTTGTCTCCATTCCCTCTGTATCTGGTAACGAAGCTGAGATTGCCCACTATCTCGAGGGTGTCATTCGATCGAGCGCACCGGAGGGCGTCCAGACGGTCCGAGTGGGCGACAACGTCGTCGTGCGGAGGCCGCGTGATGGCGCACCGAGGTTGGTGATTGCTGGCCACATCGACACGGTTCCACCTGATCCGACTGACACCGTCGGAATCGAGGGTGGCCGACTTCGGGGGGTTGGTTCCACCGACATGAAGGGCGGCGTGGCGGTTATGAGCGAGCTGGCGTGTCTGCCAGCAGTCGACGTGGACCTGACTTTTGTGTTCTACGTGTGCGAGGAGGTAGATCTCTCTCGGAATGGCTTACGGCAGGTATTTGCAGCGGTGCCTTCGATCGCTGAGGCCGATGCCGCGATTCTTATGGAGCCCACCCAGAACTTCGTCGAAGCGGGTTGTCAGGGCACGCTCCGCGCACTCGTGAAGCTTCGAGGAGTGCGCGCACATTCCGCGAGACCATGGATGGGTACCAATGCGATCGAGCGACTCGCGCCGGTTCTTGTCGCCCTCGAGCGCTTCGAGCGCCGCGAACCCGTGCTGGGTGGAGTGTCTTTTCGAGAATCGTTGTCAGCGATCCGAGTGAGCGGAGGGATTGCCAACAACGTCGTACCCGATGAGGTCGGAATCTGGCTCAACTACCGCTTCGCACCTGACCTGACCGTGGAGTCTGGCTTTGAGCGACTAGCCGAGGCTCTGAGGGAAGGCAACGCGATCGATCCCGAAGTTGGCGACACGGTCGAGCTTGAAGATGGTTCGCCGGCGGCATGGCCAGGCACCGAAAGCCCACTCCTCCAACCTCTGATTGCGCAGGTTCCGGGGGTCCGGGCCAAGCTTGGATGGACCGATGTGGCGTTCTTCGGAGAGCGAGGTATACCGGCCGTCAATTACGGTCCGGGAGATCCCTCTCTTGCACATAGCGCAGGTGAATGGCTTGATCTCGACGAACTGTTACCTGCGTACGAGGCGCTCGCTTCGCTAGTTGTACTTTCTCAGTAGACCGACGACGATACCAAAGATGCGG
>JBMFXL010000029.1:0-10701 GCA_049964275.1 Acidimicrobiales bacterium
GCCGCCGAGGTGACCTGCTCGGCCTGCCCCGGGTTCGTCGAGTTCGTGGAGCGCGACGTCTGAGTGCATTGGCTCCGACTCGGTCACCTCGATTGAGAGCGCCGCGGATGGAAGATCTCTCTCGGAAAGGAGTTCCATCACCTCACAAGCGAATCCCTGGTGGCTCAGTTGCGTACCCGCGACGTTGACGGAAATCACTGGAGTATCTCCACGCCAAACACGCCCTCCAAGGTGTTGCCGAAAATCAAGCGCCGTGGTGAGCACCGATGTTCCGAGTGCATGCATAAGACCAGTGCGCTCAACCGCCGCGAGGAAGAGTGAAGGAGGCATCTGTCCGAGTTCAGGGTGGTTCCACCGCACCAGCGCTTCGAAGGCACGAACCTCACTCGTTCGAAGATCGACAATCGGTTGAAAGACGTCGACGAACTCGCTGAGCTCGATACCTCGTAGAATTCGCGAAGGATTCAACGCGTCTCGTAGGAGTAGCTCGGGGTCTCGGCCCATTGCACGATCGACCCGTCGAAGCTCAAGGGCGGTCATGATGTCAACGGCGAGCACGCTGAGATGCTCCAATTCCTCCTGAGAAAACGTGCGCGGCTCCCAGTCGACCACCGCGATCGTTCCGATGGGAAGCGCATCACGCCCAATTAAGGGAATCCCCACATAGCTACCGATTCCAGGTGAATCGGATACATAGGGATTCTCTAGGTATCGAGGATGAACGGTCGCGTCCTCCACCACTAAGATCCGCTCGCTCGCAACAACGTCCGAGCAGAACGAGTGAATTCGATCAACCGAGTCGAGCCCCGCGGGTAATCCAACACTCGCGAGTGTCCACTGGCGATCCTCATCAATCAGGTTGATCATTGCAACTGGAGCGCGACAGATCCGAGCGGCAAGTTGAGTGATTGCCTTGAAATGTTCGTCGGTCCGCCGACCCAGGATGTGATAGCTCTGAAGGGACTCAAGTCGCTCTCTCTCCCGAGGATGGAACCACACACCTTGGGCATTCCATGGGTTATCGGTTGATAGGTATCCAAAGGATCCAGCCGGTAGATGGAGAGCGTCAACTTCGGTCGAGCCAGCCGTGGCGATCTCCCTGCCCATCGATGCACGAGCCGCTAGTTGTCCGTGGTTATCACGATTCATACCTCAATTGAAAAGGTTCCGATGGGTTTGACCAAGATCCCTCTTCACCGATTCTCTAGTGCAGATGCATCTCTCGTGCACTATCTCGAGGACCGAGCCGAGGCGATTCGTTACTGGCCCGGATACTCGATGATGTCACGCCGGACGGCAGTTGAAATCGCCTCCAGCTTTGAATGAGCACCTAGCTTGGACAGAATCGATTGCACGTGATTCCTCACCGTGTTAACAGAGAGGAAGATTTCGGTCGCAATCGCCTTATTGCTGAGCCCTTTCGCCATGAGCACCAAGATTTCATGCTCTCTCGCGGTCAATTGGTCGTCCTGACGCTGAGTGGAGCGTCCGCTCAGTTGAGACAACAAGCGCGCCAGCATCTGGGGCGAAATCAACGCTTCCCCTCCTAGCACGGTACGAACGGCTTCAACCACTTCGTCTGCCGCACGATCCTTGGTCAAGAATCCGGCGGCACCTGCTTCGATCGCTCCGCGAAGCACCGCATCGTCGTCGAGACCGGTCAAGATGATGACATGGAGATCAGGATGTGCATCCTTCAAGATGCGCGTCAACGCCACTCCGTCCATATCAGGGAGCTGGTAATCGATGACAACCACCGCCGGACGGCTTGACTCGACGAGCTGCCTCGCATCGTTTGCGGTCACCGCAACACCTACCACTTCGAAGTCTGATTCAAGCCCGAGTAGTCGTGCGAGCGACTCTCCAAACATCAAGTGGTCGTCGACGATCAGAATCCTGGCGCGAGCATCACCCATAAATCTCCCTCCGGAGCGCAGCGAAGAGGTCCTCTTCCACCACCGGCTTGACAAGTGCAAGATCGGATGCGTCGATCTCTCCAGAGTCATAACCTGACATGAGGACCACACTGAGGTGGGCGAATCGGTCTCGAATGATCCGAAGGAGCTCTTTCCCGCTCATTCGCGGCATCACGACATCGCTCAACACCACCGAGATACGATCATGCTCCACCTCTAAAATCTCGAGCGCTTCCATCCCATCGGAGGCGCTCACCACTTCAAATCCTCCTTCGCGGAGGATTCGGGCCGTCGCATGTCGAAGGCGATCGTCATCCTCGACAAGCAATACCCGTTCACCCTTACCAACTAATCCACCACTTCTCCCCAGCTCCACAAGCTCAACGACGTCCAGTGTGGCGTCAACCAGCGGGAGATTCACACAGATCGTTGAGCCATGTCCTGGCTCAGACTCAATCTCTATGCTTCCGCCGCAGCGATTGACAATGCCATAGACCACCGCCAGCCCTAACCCGGTTCCTTGCCCTCGAGGCTTGGTCGTAAAGAAAGGCTCGAAGACCCTTGAGATGACGTCACGAGCCATACCTGAGCCAGTATCGGCGATGCAAAAACGAGCGATTTCAGTATGAGACGCCACCGTCACGCGCTCAGTAGAGATAGTCAGGGTTCCACCATCTTGCATAGCATCCCTCGCATTGATCACCAAGTTCAGGATGATTTGATCGAGCTGTTGCCGGTCGATCTTTGTTACAAGCGAACCCTCGGCAAGGTTGACGACAAATTCGATATTGCTTCCCAAGGTACGACGCAACATCGCGCTCGTCGCTCGAATGCACGTATTGAGGTCAAGGGGCTCAGGATTCGACTGATCGCGACGCGCGAAGGTCAAGAGCTGACGCGTGAGCTCCGCGCCGCGCTGTGCCGCCGTGCGAATCTCAGCGACATCCGCACGAACACGCTCGTCAACCACCTCTCGCGAGAGAAGGCTCGTATAGTTCAAAATCACACCAAGAAGATTGTTGAAATCATGAGCAACCCCGCCGGCGAGCTTTCCGAGACTCTCGAGACGATCCGTCTGCTCGCGCTGAGCCTCAAGCTCACGTCTGCGTCGCTCATTCTCAAGTTCGATCCGCTCAGTGAGGTCACGTACTGATGCGAGCACCATCATGCCTCCGTCGTCACTCTCCACACTGCTCAGCGCGATCTCCGCTTGGAAGGTCGAGCCATCTCGACGATGTGCGAGTGACTGATGACTTTCGAGAAAATACGCCCCTTGATGAAGCTGCGTATCACGCGGGAGATCACCGATCTCCCGCGATACCTCCGGCAGGAGCTCCTCGATTGACCTGCCAGTTAATTCCTCCATCGACCAAGCAAAGAGTCGCTCCGCCTGAACATTGACGAGTTCGATGTGCTTACTCACCGGGTCGATCCCGATAATCGCATCCGGGGCGGCTGAAAGTACCGCTCGAAAGCGTCGCCCTGTTCGCCTGGCGATCTCGCTCTCGCGAAGCGCCTCACCGTTTAGGAGACTCTCCCAGCCAAATGCCACATTGGATGCGAGCCTACGGACAAGAAGGATCTCGTCGGTATTGAAGAAACCCGGTTCCTCCGAATAGACCGACAAGAGTCCCGCCACCCTTCCACCTTTGACAAGTGGAAAGGCGCCTGAGGAGCGGTATCCGACAGTCGCGGCCGCACCCCGCCAAATCATCATGTTGTGATCCGAGAGGATGTCGTTTGAACAGACGTCTCGGCCAGTGCGAAGGGCAATCCCACCTACTCCACGGCCTCGAGGATCATCCTCATCGGTGGTGATGTGCACCTCCTGCAGGTATCGGGCGGCTCCTTCTCCCGCGGTCGCAACAGGAGAGACCTCACCGGTTGCCTCATCAACCACGCCTATCCAGGACATGACAAACCCACCATGGTGGACCGCAATCGAAACCGCCGCTTCAAAAAGTCCGCGAGGCGTGGTAGCACGAAAGACTGCCTCATTCGTCTCGGCGAGCACCGTCGCCAAACGCTGAAGTCGACGCGCCTGCACCAACGACGCGGCTTGGGCGAGTTCATCATGTCGACGCCCTGTCATGTCGCGCGCAATCACGGTCAACCCATCTCGGCCCGGAAAGATCCGGATCAGATACCACCGACCAGAGCGGCTCGATTCCAGTTCAAATTCAACCTCTGCCTGCGAAGACGTTGCCTCGTTGAACTTTTCTGCCAGCATCTTCGCATGATCCCCTGGATAGGAACTCCAGATATCGGCGCCGAGGAGTTCCTCTCGCGATCGACGTAACATCATCGCGGCAGCATCGTTGAGATAGTCGATGGTGCCACTCCGATCGAGCACCATGATGCCGTCGCTGACGCGATCAAGCGTGCGCACCTCTACTAACATGCGGAACTCATTTCGCGAACGCTCGCGGCGGAGACAATCGGCGACCAAACGTCGGAGAAGAACCCATTCCCTGGGGATCGACCGAGGCCACCTGGGCATCCGTGTCGTTGCACATAATTTCGAAGGCTATCGTTACCGACGCGATAATGATCGGACTTTTATGAGCTTTTTTCTACGAGTCGGGTCACAACCGACCGAACGAACGCACTGACACCGTTTACCCATTCGCTAGTCCGGCCACGAGGCTTCAGCTAGCCTCTCATTGGTCAGCTCTCAACAACACGGGAGGCACGATGTCGAGAAGACCGGTCGTCGACCTTGCGCACATGCATACCGTCTATGAGCGCGAGCGCGACGAGATGGCCTCGGCAAATGATGAGGGCGCCACGGCAACCATTCGAGCCGTCGCCAAGGTGGAACACAACACGCGGATCGGCATTCGCGTTGGTAGATTCACCTTTCAATCAGACGAGCCAATTGAGCGCGGAGGAGAAGGCGCCGCACCGACTCCGCTTCAGTACTTCGCCGCAGGCATCGCGAGTTGTCTACTTACCCAACTCGTGCGGTTCTCGCCCCAATTCAACGTCCAGATTGACGCCGCAGAGACTGACGTGCGATTTGTGATCGACAAGCGGGAAAAGTTTGGTCTCCATGGCAGCGGCTCGGCAGCTCAGTATGTGGAAGTCCGGATCGATGTCCACTCACCAAGCGATCCAGAGCACATTCAGCAGCTCATCGCTCACGCTGAACACTCCTGCCACGCCGAGCAAAGCCTCATCCAACCGATCGAAGTCAAGAGCGTCGCCACAGTTCACGGATCCTGAGCCCCTCCCAAGCAGAGTCCAAGCTCACCGAACCTTGGAAGTGAATGAAGCATAGCAAT
Source organism: Acidimicrobiales bacterium (assembly GCA_049964275.1). Taxonomy (GTDB): domain Bacteria; phylum Actinomycetota; class Acidimicrobiia; order Acidimicrobiales; family Acidimicrobiaceae; genus JAJYZP01. Next base: position 5,201 of record JBMFXL010000029.1, read on the forward strand.
CAACTCATCGAGGAAGCGATACCCAATCAAGCGCAAGGAGCGGGCCACAAAGATGGCCCTGGAGCTCAGGCGAGAAGATCTCAAGGACCACGGTGAAACGATCGAATCGCGGAACTACTGTCAACCGCCGCAAAATCTGGCTCACTGCCAACTGAAGAGGTTTCCATAAACCCAGTTTTCCAGAAACGGCCTCCGACACTGGCTATACCCCGTCGCGCGGGCGCACTTCGCGGCTCTAATCTGCGCGACGCGCAGGTACCAAGACGCCGACCAGCGGCGCTTCATCTCTGAGGTGGGCTTTTTGGCTGGCGGACCAGGGCTCGAACCTGGAACCTCCTGATCCAAAGTCAGGCGTTCTGCCGATTGAACTATCCGCCAAATGCTCCTCTAGATACTACCCGTAGGAGGATCTCGAACTACGGGGAGATCGTCACCAAGTCGGCCGCTCTCTCCTCTCATTCCTGCTAGGTTGTCCAAACCATGGGTTCGTTAATCAAAAAGCGGCGTAAGCGTATGCGGAAGAAGAAGCATAAGAAGATGCTTAAGAAAACCCGCTGGCAGCGTCGCGCAGGAAAGTAGCTCTCCAGGGGGCATGGTCCCCCTGCTGGCTGCCGACCCACAAACTTTACACCGTCACCACATCAACGAACTCAACAAGCATTCCCGCGATTCGTACAGGCACGTGTGCACGCCTCGAAAGCTCGGGGTAATCCTCTACCGAACCAGGCAGAAACATCGTGGAGCCACTCCCTGCGAGACGCGGTCTTTCCGTGGTGAGCTCGTGAATCTCGTGTGCAATGATTCGAAGGCGAGGTTCAACCATGCACGCAGCATTCCATAACTGGTTGTCCAACGAATCGTCAGGTACGAGCTGATCGAAGATCCGGTATACCTCAGAGGTCGCGACTAGGAGCGGCACGAGTATCAACACGTAGCGCTCCCGAACTCGTGGCTGGAAGTCCATCCACTCTCCAACACCAGAAACGAACGCTCTTCCTCCTCGATAACAAAAAGGCACATCTGCGCCCAGCGAAAGCAGCTCCTCGTCCGTCGGTTCATATTCGAAGAGCCGGAGTACCGCTGCGGCGTCGGCAGAGCCTCCCCCAAGGCCCGCACCAAATGGAATCCTCTTGACGATGCGCACTCCCCTTTGTTCGCCTGCGAGCCTCAGTGCCCTCAGCGCAATGTTCCTATCGTCGCGAGGGATCGCCCCATACGCACGCTCCAATCGTGTGATTCGACCGGTGGGGTCTTCAACTACGACGAGCGGCTCATCGATAAGTGAGACCTCGTCACATAACGAAACCGTCGTCATCACGGTCGCGAGCTCATGATAGCCATTAGGTCGTCGCCCAGTGATTCGGAGTCCTAGCGTCAGTTTCGCAGGAGCAAGCTCGATCGGAGTATCGCTAGGCATCGCCATCACGTCTCAACGAGGCAGCACCAAGACGTAGCCAGTCATCGATCGACAACTCCTCCGGCCGGAGGGTAGGCGCAAGCGATGCGTCCTTCAATAGAGACTCGCCCCCAAAGGATGCCACCGAACGACGCAACATCTGTCGCCGATGACCGAATGCGAGCCTCACCAATGAGAACGTGCGGTCATACAGCGGCTCGCCTGGGAGCGCAGGCAGTGTCGAACGGCGCTCAAGAAGTACTACCGCGCTCTCGACTCTGGGTCGAGGGTGGAAGACTGCGCTGGGCACCTTCATGACCCTCGACACGTTCGCAAAGTACTGTACCTTCACCGTAAGTGAGGAGTACTGTTTCGTGCCGACCGAACCACAGAACCGGTCCGCCATCTCAGATTGCACCATCACCACAAATCGTCGGATCCTGGGCGCACCTTCAAGGGCACCAATGATTACCTGCGATGCGAGATTATAGGGAAGATTGGAGGCCAACACCCACTCATGCCCGTCGGACGACAGCTCATCGAGGTCGACCTTCATCACGTCTTCGTGCAGGACCTCGACGTTGACAAGTGCACGACGTGTCAGCACCTCCTCAAGGGGAGCAAGTACGAATCGGTCCAGCTCGATCGCTACCACCGACTCGAAAAGCTCGGCAAGATACACAGTGAGCGAGCCAAGGCCCGGTCCCACTTCAATGGCGCGAGCGCCACGAGTACAACCCTCCGATGCCCTTTCAGCGATTCTCCGAGCAATATTCGGATCGATGAGGAAATTTTGACCAAGGGCGCGAGATGCATCCTTGTCGAACCGCTCGAGGAGCGACTTGACCTCTACTGCTCCGAGCCCATCCACGTCCTCAACTTACCAACTGATCTTGGCCCAAACGATCCCCGTGCCGAGCGACGCAATTTGAGAGAAGCTATAGGGCGAGAGATCAAGGATACGACCGTCTATGTACGGACCTCGGTCATCCACCCGACAGGTCGTCTGCGCCCAACCGTCATTGATCGTCACGATCGTGCCGAAGGGCAGGGATGGAGACGCACAGGTCCCCGCTGGAGAGGGATACCAAGATACGACGCCGGTCCTCGAGGCCACGGGGGGAGGCGGAGGTGGTGGACTGACGACCGTAACGTTCTTCGTCGGTACTACGAGCTTCGCGGGCGCCTCGACCTCAGAAGTGACGATCTGGGCTGCAGATGTCACGCCGATCGTAGGCGAAATGATCACGCCGGGGTTTACTTGAAGCTTCACGGGATCAGCTAGCACAGTAGGCAACGACTTCGACGCACTCGCGGGAGCTGAGACGCTCGCCGACGCTTGTGATATCGAGGTGAGGCCGTATTGAGCCCTTGGCAACTTTACCGAACCGTGTGAACGATGGACACTCGTACTAGCCGCGAAGATCGGAGTCAAAGCTACCGACATCCCCAGGCCTAACGGCATGGCGAACTTCCGACGCGGACGAACCTGTACCCTCAGGGTCTTCCCCTTCTCTCGACAACAGAAACCAGTTGCGCATTGTGATTACGCAACCCGCCAAAAGGCTCGGGGTAGCTTAGCGAGGGTGAGTTACATTCGGGTCCTCACGAGTGACGGATCTCTCCCATTGTGGTCATATAGCAAAGGCACGAAGCGCGTTTTCCCAGGTCAATAGCTTGAGTGCTTCACTTTCGATTTCACGAAGTTGGGCGACGAATTCTCCAGTGACGACCACATTACGGGGGGCGTTTTTCGTGCCCCTCAAAGGAACAGGTGCCAGGTAGGGGGCATCTGTCTCCACCAAAAGTTGGCCAAGCGGAACAGACCGAGCCACTGACCGTAAGGCTTCCGAGTTCTTGAAGGTAACAATTCCAGAGAACGATATGAATGCCCCTATCTCAACGGCTCTCCTCATTTCTTCTTCTCCACCAATAAAGCAATGAAATACGATTCGATTCGGTAATTCCTCGGACTCCATTATCTCAAATGTGTCGCTCCACGCGTCTCTTGTGTGGATAACGAGCGTTCGATCCCATTCACGCGCGAGTTCGATCTGGCGCACGAACGCTTGTCGCTGTTGATCCCGGGGAGAGTGATCGTAGAAGTAGTCCAGGCCGCATTCCCCCACGCCAACAATTCGATGCGACGTATCTTGTCGAAGCAAGTCTCGAAAGTCTTCAAAGACTGCAGACGTCGCGTCCTTGGCGTCGTGAGGATGCATGCCAATCGTTGCACGTGCAATGAACGAGTCTGAATGGGCCTCCGCGTGTTCTGCAAAACGAACTGCTCGTTCTGACGTACCAAGGTCCGTTCCAACAACAATGAAACCGCCGAGCCCCGCCGACTTCGCCTCGTCTATCTCCTGAGCAAGATTCTCAAGCTCAGGATGGCAGTGGGTATCGAACCATCCCGACATGACCCGGGACACGATCTCGTGCTCACTCATTGACGTTCAACCGAGGAAAGAGGGGCTCACCTTTCACGAGTTGACGACCACCTGGGTATGCGCCCCATGAGAAGAGTTCCTCACGATCCTCGTTCGTCGGGTCGATACCGATTCGCTCGAGCACTTTGGAGGTCGACTCGATCAGCGCTGGACTGGCAAGATGACTCACCACGCGAAGCACCTCCAGGCAGCTACCAAGGACATCGCTGATAAGGGAGGTGTCGTTGGATTTCCAAGGCTCATTTGCCTCAAGGTGCGCATTGGCTGCCCGAATCAACTCCCACGTGGCCTCGAGCGCCTCGTGCGGCGCGAACTCATTCCATCCACCAATCGCACGTGCCACCCGCGCTTCGAACTCGAAGATTTCTGGCGGCTGACTTGGGGGATGGGGCGCCACGCCTCCCAACTTGGAAGAGGTGATCGCAACGACTCGTTGTGCAAGGTTGCCATAGTTGTTGGCAAGGTCCGAGTTGTAGCGCTGGGCAAGGCCTTCATAGGTGAAGTCACCATCAGCACCGAAGGTGGAGTCGCGGAGCAGATAATAGCGAAGCGCATCCAATCCGTACTCGTCGACTACCACAAGGGGATCTACGTTGTTCCCCCGACTCTTCGACATCTTCTCTCCTCCGGCAAGCAGCCATCCATGGACGATCAGTCGACGGGGGGGCTCAATGCCGGCAGCCATGCACATCGCGGGCCACCACACGCAGTGGAAGCGAATGATGTCCTTCCCGAGGATATGGTGGACGACCGGCCACCACTTTTCAAAGGTCGCCTCATCTTCGCCGTATCCAATAGCCGTGAGGTAATTAATCAACGCGTCGTACCAGACGTAGAACACATGATCGTGGTCCCATGGCACAGGAACACCCCAGTCGATCGAAGTTCTCGTGATCGAGATGTCCTCCAAACCTGACGCGATGAAACCGAGCGCCTCATTCCGGCGAGTCTGAGGGAACACTGCGTCGGGCATTGCGTCGTACCACTCCAAGAGCCGGTCGGTGAAGGCCGAGAGCTTGAAGAAGTAGTTCTCCTCGGCCATGTGAGTCACCGCGCGCAAATGTACCGGGCAGAGTTCCCCTTCGAGAAGTTCGGCTTCGGTGTAGTACGCCTCGCACGACACGCAGTAAAGGCCCGAGTAGGTGGACTTGTAGAGGTACCCGGCATCGTTGATCTTGGTCAGAAATGATTGGACGGTTCGATAGTGTCGCTCTTCGGTGGTGCGAATGAAATCGTCGTAGCGAATCCCTAGCTTCCTCCATGCATCAACGAAGTTCACTGCCATCGAGTCCGCCCACGCACGAGGTTCGAGCCCATGTTCTCTGGCCGCGTCCGCTACCTTCTGACCATGTTCGTCGGTACCAGTGAGAAAGAACACTTCTTCACCGAGGAGCCGATGCCACCTCGCGAAAGAGTCGGTCACCACCATGGTGTACGCATTGCCAAGATGTGGTCGACCGTTGACGTAATAGATCGGGGTCGTGAAGTATCTGCGATTCGGCAGCGCCATCGTCCTGCTTTCGACGTGAGTTCTCGGTATCAATGTATTCGACGTTGCTTCCCTTGGGGGGAAATGATGCGCTCAGGGTCGCTCGAGGTGAGGCGCTCATACCACACGCTTCGCCGATCCCCGGTAACCATAGCCAGGATCTCTGCCG
>JBMFXL010000030.1:0-10676 GCA_049964275.1 Acidimicrobiales bacterium
GACTCAGCGAATCAGCTCGCGAATCTTTCCAAGGGGCTCGTCGCGGGAGCCTCGGCAGGGTTCGAGACCGCCGCTACCACGACGAATACTGGGTCGAGTGGTGTCGTGGGAAAGGCACTGGACCAGGGCATCACCACGGCATCGTCATCGACAGGCGGTCAAGCGGGCCTCTCTGAAGGTGTTGCAGGGGGTGCACCGTATTCGGAGAGCACGCAGACCCTTACCGAACTCTCGACGTCGACATTGTCCTCCGCCACGACCCAGGGCGTCGTCACCGGTAACCCGATCCCCACCCAGGGCGTCGCCACCGGTAACCCGATCCCCACTCTTGGCGGCGTGGCGCATCCGCAAGATTCATCCCCAGATGGTCAGACACTCACGAACACCCACATCGCCGAGTTGGCTACGACGGCTGGGGCTTTGTCGACCAAGACTGGGGCCTCTGATGGTGCGGCGAAGGACGCAGGTCAGCCTGTTGGAGGTGCTATTGCTGGAGTTGCGCAAACCGCCTTGCAAAGCGGAGCGTCCGGTTTGGCGCAGGGCCTAGTAGGTCACATCGGCCAGACGGCTACGGCGAGCACTGCAAATGCTTCCCAGTCGAATCCGATCCCGTTACCAATCGCTTTGGATCCCTCCGAGGATCAGCAAGCCATCGCGAGCATTGTGACCTCCCACCTCGCATCAAACCCCGCGCTCCCGTCGATGCTTCACCTTCGAGTTCATCCCGAGGGTTTGGGCAACGTCGACCTATTGATCTCGTCGACGACGAATGGAATCCATGTCGCGATCTCGGCGACCTCTCAGGCGCTTCACGGCTACTTGAGCGCCCACGCTCACGAACTGCGATCGACCCTTGGTGAAGGCGTTGGCGTCAACGTGCAGATCGACCTCTCCTATTCAGGTGGAACCGAGAGCGGTGCTCAAGGAGCCCTTGAACAGGGGAAAGCTTCCCAAATGCTCTCGAGCAGCTTTTGGGGGACCGGCACTACCACGGATGGTACTGCGACCACGCTCTCGGATGACAGAGCACGATTGATCGACATCATCGCGTAGCAAGACGAAAGGACATCCGATGACCATGATCACGAACCCGGTGGGGAGCGCTGCAACTACTGCGGCGACCTCCTCCGCCGGCCAGCAGTCGGCTACATCCGCCGCACAATCGATCGGCTCTCTGAACTCGAGCGAGTTTCTCCAGCTCCTTGTTGCTCAGCTGACCCACCAGGATCCGACAAACCCGATGGACCCGACGCAGATGATCTCGGAAACATCGACCCTGTCGATGGTCCAGGACATCCAGACGCTCACTCAGACGATGGACAATATGCAGGCACAGACCCTGGTCAATCAGAATGTGACCTATACGGATGCCAACGGCAACGCCCAGTCGGGCACGGTATCTGGGGTCACCTTCGGTGCAAATGGACCACTGCTCAATATTGGTCAGACACAGGTTGCACTTACGTCAGTCACTGGAGTTGGCGCGTAACCCACGCGTCGGAACAATTTCACAAAGGAAAGGTAACAATACGAATGACTCGGTCACTCTCAGCCGCTATCTCGGGAATCGATGCGAACCAGACGATGCTCGACAACATTGGAAACAACATTGCGAACGTCAACACTGTTGGCTATCAGTCATCGGACGTTCAGTTCGCAGACCTCCTCTATCAGCAGCAAGGCTCGGCATCGGCCCCTACCCCTGGCGTCACTGGTGGTACCAACCCAATCGCCATCGGGTCAGGTGTGCGCGTCTCGGCAACCACGGTCAACTTCTCGCAAGGGACCACGACCCAGACAGGTGTTCAGACCGATATGGCGATCCAAGGTCAGGGGTTCTTGGTGGTTAACCAGGGCGGCACCAACTACTACACCCGAGCCGGTAATCTCCAGCCCGACGGAAGCGGCGAGCTGGTCACACCATCGGGTGCCATCGTCCAGGGCTGGTTGCCGAACGCGAATGGCCAGATCAATACCTCGAGCCCGATTGGCAATATCGTGATTCCTCAAGGTCAGGTCTCCAATCCCCAAGCGACCCAGAACATCACCTTGGGCGGGAACCTGCCGACCTGGAATGGCACTGGAACCGCCCCGGTCTACACCGCGACGACCACTGCCTACGATTCGCTCGGTGGACAGATTCCGATCAATCTGACATTCACGGCATCGACGACACCCAATCAGTGGACGCTGGTCGCAACCGCCCCAAATCCTGGGGGTGGCACCGACACGTTGACGCCAGCGGGTGGTGCGACGTTGAACTTCTCCTCCACGACCGGGCAACTGACATCCACCTCGCCATCTCCGCTGACCCTCACGGGATTCACTGGGTATTCAAATCTTCCCACGGGATATTCGATGAACCTTGATTTCCCTGCGGTTGGCTCAACGCAAGCGGTGACCCAGTTCTCTGGCACCTCGTCCATCCAGGTGACGAATCAGGACGGTTACTCGTCTGGTTCGTTGGACGGCTTCACGGTGGGCTCCGACGGCACGATTACAGGTACTTACTCCAATGGCAAGACCCAGACGCTTGGACAGGTAGCACTTGCGATGTTCTCGAATCCAGAAGGCCTCGCCAAGCAAGGCAACTTGATGTACGCCTCGACGACGAACTCGGGAGCGGCGCAGCTAGGCGTTGCAGGCGCGGGTGGTCGAGGCTCGCTGATCGGCGGGGCGGTTGAAGGGTCGAATGTCGATCTCGGTACCCAGCTGACCGACTTGATCGTCGCACAGACGGCGTACCAAGCGAACACCAAGGTGGTCTCGACCACGTCCACCGTCCTTCAGGCGCTCGTACAGATGTAGGACGTCCGAAAGGAGCATCGGGCGCACCAATAAGTGGTGCGCCCGATGTATTTTTGTATCACTTGACAAATCCCACTCAAAGTGGCTCCATTGGGTGCCGAAGGATCACTGTAAGAACATGGAGGTTCTGAAGTGGTTCGATTGACACGGCTGTCCGGAGATGAAGTCGTCATCAACGCCGACATGATCGAGCGAGTGGAGCCAACGCCTGACTCGCTTGTGACATTGGTGAACGGTGCACGTTTCGTTGTGCAGGAATCGGTCACTGAGGTGGTCGAAGCTGTCCGCCGATACCGCTCGGAGATTGTCCGAGGTGTCTTTTATCCAAGCCCGGGCGAGGTGGATGCCCATCCACATCTCCACATCTACGAGGGCATGAGTCCGGAGGAGTAAGAAATGGATTTCGCTACACCCGCTGGTATCGGTCTTGCGCTCGTCGCCATCTTGGTCTCGATGGTGATGGACGGCGGAAACCCCGCTGCGCTTATTGCCCCCTCATCCATGTTGCTGGTTTTCGGGGGGACCATAGGAGTGTCCATGGCGGGCACTCGACTCAAGGACATGGGCTCGGTGATCGGAGCCATGAAGTCCGCAATCCTCGCGAAGGTATCCGCTCCAGATCAGAGCATTACCGAGATGGTGAAGTTCGCGGAGATCGCCCGTAAGGAAGGTGTGCTCGCGCTCGAGAGCGCAGCGAAGGACATCGAAGACCCGTTCCTTCGCAAGGGCATCCAGCTCGCAGTCGATGGCGTGGACTCAGAGAGGATTCGCGAACTCTTGGAGGGTGAGATCGACTCCATGAAGGCGCGACACAAGGCGGCAGGGAAGTTCTTCAAGGACATGGGAGGCTTCGCGCCTACCATTGGCATCCTCGGCACCGTGATGGGACTCATCCACGTGTTGGCCAACCTCTCGTCACCGAACACGCTTGGCCCAGCTATTTCTGCGGCCTTCACCGCGACACTCTGGGGCGTAATGACCGCCAACGTATTCTGGCTCCCCATTGAGAACAAACTCCATCGCATCTCCGACATTGAGGTGCGTACCAAGTTCTTGATCGTGGACGGCATCCTGGCCATTCAATCGGGTTCCTCGCCGCGTTTGTTGGAGCAGCAGCTCCTCACCTACCTGGCGCCTAAGGAACGAGAGGCTGTTGAGGCTGCGAAGGAAGCGGCGAAAGAGGCTGCGAAGAAGAAGGCGGCATGAGTGGGCGAAGGCGGGGAGGCGAGGGCGAGGCCGAAGCCGAGAACTCCGAACGATGGTTACTTACCTACTCTGACATGATCACATTGCTCCTTGCACTCTTCGTTGTGCTCTTCGCAATGTCCTCGATCAACCTCAAGAAGTTCGTCGAGTTTAAGACCGGCTTGATCAAGAGCTTCAACAACAACTCGATCAACTCGATCCTTCATGGTGGAACCGGACTCCTGCAGCACACCTCCTTGGTGTCTCATCCGGGTTCGACGCTTGGACCGGTCGTGCCATCGATTGTGATCTCAGCAGGCAATCCCATCGTAAAACCCCCACTTACCGAGTCACAGCTTGCGCAGCAGGTCCAGCAAGCGGTGAACTCGCTCAACCTTCAGAATCAGGTGCAAGTGATCACCGCGCAACAAGGTGTGGTTGTCCGGATCCTTACCGACCATGCGTTCTTCGCGACCGACTCCGCGGACCTCGGGGCGAGTGGTGATCAAATCGTAGACCTGATCGGAAAGATCGTCTATCCATTGCCGAATCAGATCGAGGTCAACGGGTACACGGATAATCAGCCGATCGTCGGGGGTCCTTACACCTCGAACTTCGAACTCTCAGCGATCAGGGCAGTCAACGTGCTGCTTCGACTCGTCCACGTCGATGGCGTCAACCCGGCGCGAATCGCGGCGACAGGATACGGATCGAGTCGGCCGGTCGTCCCAAATGATTCTCCAGCCAATCAAGCAATGAACCGAAGAGTTGATGTGGTGATTCTTAATTCGACCACTCCGAGCACATCCTTAGGGTAGGGAAGTCATGGCCAAGAAAGACAAAGCAGAATCGACGGAGAAGAAGGGCGGCAAAAAGAAGCTCATCTTTATCATCCTTCCGGTACTTTTACTCGCTGCGGGCGGGGCGTACTTCTTCCTTCTCGCTGGCTCCTCGTCATCGAAGAAGACGAAGGCAGTTGCGTTGCCTGCGGTGACCGTTCCTTTCCCGACGATTACCACGAATCTCTCCGATGGCCATGTCGTGCAGGCCGCCATGGATCTCTCGTTCAAAGGAGGCACACTCCCGGCGAACGTACTGGCCATGAAGACTGAGATGACAAATGCCATCATCTTGTCATTCTCGGGTTGGAGCTATAGCTCCTTGCTTCCAGAGTCTGGCAAGGTGCAACTTCGAAGTCAGTTGATTGCGTCATTGAATGCGGTGCTGTCGAAGGCCGTGGGCAAACCGAAGATCACGAGTATCTACTTCACCTCGTTTCTGATGCAGTGACCGTCGGAGCCTTCCGTATTGACTGATTAGTTCGCCGACCCTATCCTGTGGGCGGAAAGCGCTCACGATCGGACGGGTGAGATGATTCAGTTCCGCGGACTGCGGAAGCGGTTCGGCGATAAGAAGGCCCTTGACGACCTCAGTTTCGAGGTCCCTAATGGAGTACTTTTCGGGTTCCTTGGTCCCAATGGATCAGGGAAGACAACCACTATGCGAGCGCTCGTTGGTCTGATACACCTCGACGCGGGAACGATCACCGTCGATGGTCGGCCCATCGGTTCCGAGACGCGAGAACGAATCGGATACATGCCCGAGGAACGTGGCCTTTATCCAAAGATGACGGTCCGTGACCAGCTCGAGTACATTGCGGGGCTCTACGCTCTCTCGAGCGTGGAAGTGCGTCGTACGAGTGAGCGATGGATCGAACGACTCGAGCTTGGGGAGTTTTCGAACCTTCGTATCGAGGCGCTCTCCCTGGGCAATAAGCAACGAGTACAACTCGCGGTCGCATTCATCCATAATCCGGAGATCATGCTGTTGGACGAGCCGTTCTCTGGGCTAGATCCGATTGGCACCGAGTCCGTGAAGGCGGTCCTCGATGAAGCGGCCCGAGAGGGCAAGCATGTGATTTTCTCGTCCCATCAACTTGACCTTGTCGAGAGCTTCTGTGAGCAGGCCGCAATCATCGATCGAGGGCACCTGGTGCTTTCCGGCAAGGTGGCGGATCTTACGTTGGGAGATACTGCGATCTATGAGATCGTCTCCGAACACAGAGATGCGCTCGCAGACGCACTTTCTCGATTCCCGGGGGTCAAAGTCCTTGACGAACCTGGCCCGGTCCTGTCGTTTTCGGTCAGTGGGACGACGACCGCGAATGACGTTCTCGCGCTCGCGCTTTCGCTCGGGGGCGTCGAGTCCTTTGGAGCTCGCAGAATTCGTCTCTCCGAGGCCTTCATTCGCGCAATTGAGCACGAACGATTCGGTGCGCTCTGATGGCAGTTCGACGTGATCGTCGATCGCTCCCAAGAATCGCCCAGATCCGGCGTGTGGCGATGCGTGAGATTCGTGCAAGAGTAGTGTCGAGGGCATTCCTGATCGGAACTGTATTGACCGTCCTGGTCGTCATCGGTGCGGTGGTCGTCCCGAGCTTGCTCGGAGGAAAATCGAAGATTCGAGTAGCGATCGTCCAACCGGTGGCGATGTCGCAGCTTCAGGTGATCGACCGTGTGGGCGCAGAAGTCGGTGCAAATATCGAACACTCTCGGGTGCAATCGGTCGGCGCTGGTGAGGCCGCGCTGCGTGCTCACAAGCTCGATCTCTTGGTCGAACAGAACCGGCTCGTCACGTTGTATCCGGTCTCCCGGGGCGGCACTTCGACCCTCGACCGCTACGCCTCTGCGGTCTCTGGAGCGTTCGGTCTGGAGCGAGTCCTTGCGCTGCCGAGTGTACGAGCACTCGCTCCGACGACGGTGAAGACGCTCCTTAGTCCTCCGCCAATACCTATTCATTCGCTCGCAGCGGCGCCGACCTCGACTTCGGATCGTGCGCTTGCGACCTTTGGGCTCGTCTTTTCGTTCATGTTGATCTCCCTGTACAACGGCTGGGTGCTCATCGGGGTCATCGAGGAGAAGTCTTCCCGTGTCGTCGAAGTGCTCCTCTCCGTGCTCAAGCCGTCCGAGTTGTTGATCGGAAAGGTCGTGGGTATCGGTCTCGTTGCGCTTGTCCAAGGTGCAGTACTGGTGGCGACGGCGCTAGTGACCTCGAGATCGGTCTCATCGAACTTGCTTACGGGGAGCTCTGTTCGGATCATCGTGGTGTTCTTAGTGGCCACGCTGGTGGGCTACGCGCTGTATTCGATACTCTCCGGTGCGGTCGGTTCGCTCGTCTCGCGGATGGAGGACGCACAGAGCGTATCGATCGTGATTCAGTTGCCGCTTCTGGTGGGTTACCTCGCCAGCTTCGCAACCCTTGCCGGGTCGACCAATGGAGCCCTCAAGATCCTTGCTTTCATACCTTTCACGGCACCTATGGTCGCCCCCAGCATGTACGCGAGCCAGGCACTCTCTGGGGGCTCACTGTGGTTGGCCCTGGCTTCCACGCTTGTGGGGATCGTGGTTCTTTCGTATCTTGGGTCCCGAATCTACGCGGGCGCCGTCATGCGTTTTGGCACTCGAGTTCGCCTCAAGGACGCGATGCGAAGCTCGCGCGGAAGCGCCGTGCTTTCCTAGTCTCACTGATCCACCTGTAAAGCAGGCTCGTAATGTGCCGATACCTTCAAGGTGAGTGGTGTTGACAGTGGTGTAGCTGAGGTAATCAAACCTCGTAAGGCGCCCAAACTTTTCGATTTTCGTCAGCCAAAGACGCTGGAGCGAAATCAGCTGAAGGCGCTCGAACTCCTTTTTGAGGCGTTTGCGCGGCCGGCGTCGTCAGTACTTGGTGCGAATCTACGCCTTCCTTCTCGTATTGAGGTCGAGGAGGTGGATCAACGAACGTGGGAGGAGTTGCTCACGGACTTTACCGATCCAGCTTCCGTCTCGGTGTTCAATCTGGCCCCGCTTCCTTCAAGGGCGATCTTGACCATCCCCGCGCAACTCTCACTTCTCATGGTGGATCTCAGGCTCGGTGGGAGTGGCACGGAACCTCAGGAACTCCGAAATCCCACCGACATCGAACAAGTGATCATTTCGTCGGTCGTAGGCGAACTCATTGCGCAAATCCCAAATTCGTTCTCTTCGCTCGTCGACATTCGCATCGAACGTCTTCATCAGGAACAAGCACTCCAGTTCGTACAAGGTGTGCAGCTCAACGAGATGTGCGTCACCGTGAAGTTTTCGATGGTGATAGGGGAGCGAGAGCCCGAGGGCGTGTATCTGATTCTGCCCTTCCCATTGCTGCGCCCGATTTTGGATCTTCTGGGAAATCGATCTGCCCAGGCAATTGAGACCCACTCCGAGGAGTTTTCCACTGCGTTGCAGCAGCGACTCAGGGACACCGTGGTGGAGGCGAAGGTCGTGTTCAATCCGACCTATCTGACCTCCGGCGAGATTTTGGAGTTAGTTCCCGGTGACGTCGTACGTCTCGGGCATCGCCAAGGAGCGGCGTTGGACGTAATGGTCGATGGAGTGAAGCTCTATCGTGCGCAGCCCACCCAACTTGGGAGTCGCGTAGGGGTACTACTTGTCGAGGAGGAGAACTGATGGAAGACATGGCAACGCCTGTTGAAGGGGCGATCGTCACCGATGCCGCCCGTCGATTCGGCGCGGACCGAGATACTCCACTGTCGGTGCTCCGGAACGTCGAGATGCAGATCACCGTTGAGCTTGGACGTGCGAAGATGACGGTGGGTGGATTGTTGTCGATGGCCTCAGGGGATGTCGTCGAACTCGATCGACCAGCGAACGCGCCTGTCGATGTGCTGGTGAATGGCACCTTAGTGGCACGCGGCGAAGTCGTCGTGGTTGACGATGAGTTTGGAGTCAGGGTCACTGAAATCGTGGGGCGAGAAGAACTCGAGCCAGCGGTGGAGCCCTAGACGTGGCGACGCTTCTCATGGTCGGTCGATCGGTCGGTTCACTCGTGATCGTCGTTGGACTTGTGGTGCTCTTCGGTCGATTCGCTCGCAAGAGGGCGATAGGCAAAGGCGGAGCGGCAGGCTTCCAACCCCTCATCGTCGAGACCAAGATGTCGCTCGGCAAGGGTCAGAGCGTGGTGGTGCTCCGCGATGGAGGCGCACGCCTCGTGCTCGGTGTGACCCCGCAACAAATCTCGATCCTACGCGAGACCGAGGCACTCGACGTAGAGGTCGAAACCGTGAATCACACGGTCGAAACACTGGATCTTCGTGAACTCGAAGATCCTGAGCTCGCGCTTGCACATCAGTGGGGGCAGCGACAGTCTTCCTGGGGATCAAGGAGCGTCCCCGAGTACACCGGATCCCAAGGACCTTCATGGATGGCGTTCTTGGCTCTGCTGAAGGGAGCGCTCGTAAAGCGCTAACCCTCCCCTGGAGGAACGTTGCCATCCATGTCATTACTCGGCTCTTCGATGCCGCATCTCTTCGGCCTCGTAGGAGCTACCACCTCAACGACGTCAGCACTTCCGTCGCTGAGCGTCAATCTGTCGGGCTCGCTTGCAAAGCCGACGAACTCGATCGTCATAATTATCGTTCTGTCGTTGCTGTCGGTCGCACCGTCACTTCTCATCATGCTGACGGGATTCGTACGTGCGGTCGTCGTGCTTTCGCTTACTCGGAACGCCCTGGGACTCTCTGCGGTGCCTCCGAATCAGGTGCTCGCTGGCCTGGCACTCTTCATCTCGCTCTACGTCATGGCGCCAACGATCTCGACGATCAATAAGGTCGCCATCCAGCCCTATATGGCGGGAAAGATATCGGCCGTCCAGGCCTACGATGCCGGAGAGGTTCCGCTCAAGACCTGGATGTTGAAGCAGACCCGCACTACCGAACTGAACATGTTCGAACAGGCATCGGGGTCGAAGGTGGTCAAACCCGAGAATGTCTCCATGACCGCGCTCATCCCGGCATATCTGTTGTCTGAGCTCCAGTCCGCATTCATCATCGGGTTCGTCATCTTCGTGCCGTTCCTGATTATCGATTTAGTAGTGGCCTCGATCCTCATGTCGATGGGCATGATGATGCTTCCACCCTCGCTCATCTCGTTGCCTTTCAAGATCCTTCTCTTCGTGCTCGTCGACGGATGGACACTGGTGGTACACACGCTGTTGGTGAGCTACCGATGAACGAGTCGAGCCTCATACAGATCGCGAGCCAAGCACTCTATGTCGGTATCAAGCTGGCAGGTCCGGCCCTTGCCGTGTCCCTCGCAGTCGGACTGCTCATCTCGTTGTTCCAGACGTTAACGCAAATTCAGGAGGCCACACTCACCTTCCTGCCGAAGCTCGCGGCGATCGGTGCCGTGCTCTTCTTTACGGGTCACTGGATGATCTCCCAGGTCGTGACCTTCACGATTGCGCTCTACGGGCAGATCCCCAAGCTCTTAGGGGGCTAGACGAATGCAGCTGTCGCTCGATCCCGCACAGTTGACTGCGTTTCTCATCGGGATGGCACGCGCCTTCGGCTTCGTGTTTGTTGCACAACCCTTTGCCGTGGTGGCGATACCCCGGTCCGTCAGGACCGCCCTTGCAATTGCGATCGGCATCGCGGGGGGAGGCAGGGTCCTTCACACGATTACCGTGCCCTCTGATACGCTCACGCTGGTCATGATGCTCGGCTCCAACCTGGTGCTCGGCATCTTGATCGGGTATCTCGTCAATGTGTTCATGAGCATTGGCAACGCAGCTGGTTCATCGGTTGGTCTCTTCGGAGGATTCTCACCTCCGCCCTCGCTCGATCCTTTGTCCCTCAATCAGTCGCC
>JBMFXL010000031.1:0-10497 GCA_049964275.1 Acidimicrobiales bacterium
GACCGGTAGTCCGCTGTGGGCGGTGATCGGGGCGGTGTTCGTCCTCGGAGGTGGTGGCGGTAAAGGTGCCTGTCAAGTAGGAATGCTGCGTGCCGTTATCGAGCAAGGGATCCGGGCTGACGCAGTCGTCGGAGTCTCTGTTGGGGCACTCAACGGAGCGGTGTATGCGGCGACGCCCGACCGCAGCGCAATCGAACGACTCGCTGACCTGTGGGAGCACCTTGATGAAGGCAGTCTCTTCCCAAAGCGTCGCCTCGGCAACACCTGGCGATATGCGCAACGGGCGGTGTCGGTATTTCCCGAACAGGGTCTCAAGCAACTGATCAATGACCATTTCCCACTCGCGGATATCTCGGACACCACGATCCCAATCCACGTGCTTTGCGCGAAGTACGACACTGGAGCAGAGGTCTGGTTTGACCGTGGAAAGCCGGACGAGGTCCTCTACGCGTCTGCGGCAATACCGGGTGTGTTCCCTCCACTCGTCAGGGATGGCGTCACGCTGATCGACGGCGGCATCGTCGATGACGCACCACTCTCGAGAGCGATTGAACTCGAGGCAACAGATGTCTACCTCTTCCTTTGTGGCACCACCTACGGACGACTCTCCCCTCCGAATCGTCCCCTCGAGGCCCTCATGCGCACCGCGGGACATGCGAAACTTGCGAGGCTCAGATCCGAAATCGCTCACCTACCTTCTGGGGTATCGCTCACGATCCTCGACTGCCCCGACGCCGCCGGCATTGAAGCTCTCGACTTCTCTCGCAGAAAAGACCTGCTCAAAGCTGGCTACGAGCGCACGATGGGAATACTGAACGGCGACATCAAGGTAGAACCCCTGAGCGAACCGTAGCGTGGAGGCCAAGTCAACGCTCGGACTCGCGCGAGAGCACCTCACGAAGGTATATCGCGAGATCACTCACTGCGCCAGCCGCCACCGTAGAGACGCGCTCAAGCGAACAAAATCCATGGATCATGGTCGGGTATTGCCGAAGCTGGGTCTCGACTCCGGCACGAACGAGCGCATCCGCAAAGGCGATCCCCTGGTCCCGAAGGGGATCGAACCCTGCAACAAGAACGAAGGTCCGAGGAAGGACCTCTAGGTGGTCAGCGCGTAACGGGGAGATCCTCGGGTCGTCGATGGGCTCGTCGCCACCAAGATAGAGCTGGCCGAACCACTCCAGTTCGTCTTTCGTGAGGAAGTACCCGATGGCATTCTCCTCGACTGATGCATAGTCCATCGATGCATCCACCAATGGATACATCAAGACCAGTGCATCGAGAGCACCCGGCGCATGAATCCCCAAGTCAAGCGCCGCTACCGTAGCCAGCGTCCCGCCCGCACTATCGCCGCCAACCGCAAGACCACCAGGAACTCCCAACGCTCCACGTCGATGCTCCTGATTCAGATAGGACACCACCTCAACAGCCTGGTCGACCGCCACGGGAAAAGGATGCTCAGGGGCAAGTGCATACGCGACGGAAACCACGAGCGCATCGCTCTGTCGAGCGATGGATCGCACCAGCCCATCGTGAGAATCCAGACTTCCGAGTGCGAATCCGCCTCCATGGAAGTAAACGAGTACACCCTGGGGTGTCTCCGTTGGCCAATACCATCTTCCGGTGACACCCGGAAGAATCTCCAGATCCTCAACCCGGCTCATTTCCTCCTTGGTGGAGTACTGGAGAGCTGCAGCCGTCTCGAGACCTGCTCTTGCGGTAGCCACGTCGCGAACACTGGTCGGCTGGGGAAGGGAATTGTACATCTGAAGAAGCATTGCGACTTGGGGATCGAGCTCCCTATTGGAGCAGCCTTCGGGACTCACAATGAGCCCGTACCTGCTCGTGCCGCGTCTCGGAGATTCGACCATGGTGCAAGTACACTCACGAGCTCGTCGAATGCTTCAGGGGTCAGCGGCGCGTCGAGGGTCTTCACATTTCGTCGAAGCTGAGCGCCAGAGGTGGCTCCCGCGATCACCGATGTCACCACCGGGCGCGAGAGTAGGTAGCGAATTGCCAGATCAATCAGTTCCACCTGGTGCTCGGCCGCGAATCGCGTCAGTGCTTCGAGGAGGTCGTAGTTGGCGTTGTCGAGCTCTGTTGGACGGGACGCGAGACGAGTTCCCTCGGGAGCCTTCGCCCCACGTCGGAACTTGCCTGTGAGCAGTCCGGATTCAAGGGGGTAATAGGGCAATACTCCAGCTCCGAAGCGCTCGGCGGCATCGAGAACCTCGATCTCGATCTCACGCGCCATCACGCTATACCGGTTCTGGATCGACACGAATGCTGGAACTCCAAGCGACTTCGCCACTGCATGAGCCTCGGCCAGCTGCCATCCGCTGAAGTTCGAGCAGCCTATGTAGAGCACCTTCCCTTCTCTCACCAAATCACCGAGGGTGGAGATCGTTTCTTCGATGGGTGTGAGGGGATCGGGCTGATGAAACTGATAAAGATCGATCCTGTCGGTCTTCAGTCGTCGAAGCGATGCCTCGACAGCACGTCGGACATAGCGACGCGATCCGCGCGCACGTTCACCGGTGCCCATATCCATCCCGAACTTGGTAGCGAGCACAATTTCATCTCTCCGAACTCCAAGGATGTCACCTAGAAAGCTCTCCGAGCCTCCCTTTCCCCCATAGATGTCCGCTGTGTCGAAAAAGTTCACCCCGGTATCGAATGCAGCGTCAACCACCTCACGAGTTCGCGCAAGGTCACAACGAACGCCGAAATTGTTGCACCCGAGCCCCACCTCAGAGACCACGAGACCGCTGCTACCTAGTTGTCGATACTTCATCGAAATCCTTTACTCCTCATGTTCTTGCTCCAACTGTCTCATCTGGCTCCGGAAAGCCGCCATTGCCTCCGCGGCGATGACAGAGGGAGGGAGCCCAGTGAGTTGTGCTACTCGCGCGACATCTGAGAATTCCGGCTTACACGACACGGCAGTGGCCTTTATGCGTACGCGGTGACCTTCGATTACGACGTCATGAAACTGAGGGGGGTGGATATCTCGCTGCTCGATCCTCCACCGCACACCCGGAGAGCCCGTTCTCAAATGGAGCCACTCAATCAAGCTCGCTCTGTCGTTGGCATTCACAAGCAAGGTGATCTCATAACCTGGCCGAGACTTCTTCCCGCCCACATTCGTGAACCACGCATCAACTGCTCCGGCCACGAGTGCCTCATCAACGAGACCGCCCATCATCTCGCCTGAGAGGTCATCTATGTGCGTTTCCAATACGACGATCGACTCTTCGAGGGATGAGGAATCAGTCTCACCAAGAATTCCTTGAAGAAGGTTAGGTGAGAATGCTGGGGCGGCTTTTCCTGCACCATAACCGATTCCCTCGACATGCATGGGAGAAGGACGAAACAGTCGTCCAGCGCTCTCGAACGCACGAAGTATCGCGATGCCGGTCGGTGTCGAAAATTCGAAGGCCTCAGGGCGTACATTCGCCCGAATGATCGTCGAGCCTCTCAGTCCGAGAATCGAGGCCGGGGTTGGGTTGGGAACGCGACCATGCGAGATTTCAACCGAACCTGATCCAAGAGACAGTCGATCGATCGCGAGCGAGTCCACTCCCAGGTGCGCAAGACCTGCAATTACCCCGAACACGTCCACGATGGTGTCGAGTGAACCGAGTTCATGCAGATGTACATGGTCGGTCCCATGGACCTCGCTTTCAACCCGAATGAGATGATCAAGAGCGGCGAGTCCAAGCGCACGCTGATCGTCGGACAAGGTCGCCTGTCTGGCGACTTCTCGGAGTTGCTCTGGGCTCAGGGCGAGTTCACCCCCGACGACGTCGATACTCGTGGCAGGGACACCACTGCGGACCACCGTCTCGACCTCTAGTGAGAAACTCGCAAACCCATTGACGAATCTAAGGGAAGCCTCCAGCACATCGACCGGTACTCCGAGATCAACGATGAGCCCAAGCAACATATCGCCAGAGATACCCGAGTCACCATTGAGGAGCAGTGTCCGCATCAGGATGCTCGTGAGCGATTCCGCACTGCGCAGATTCGGAAGGCCGCGCATGCTGCACCGAACCCATTATCGATGCCGACCACGGAAACTCCCTGCGCACAGCTCGCCGTCATCGCCAACAGCGCAGTGATGCCTTCGAACGAGCTGCCGTAACCTGTCGAAGTGGGCACAGCAATTACCGGTTCGCGAACCATACCCCCAACCACCGAGGCAAGTGCGCCCTCCATGCCTGCGACAACGATCACTGCGTCAGGGGCCTCGTCCCGAACTCTCCCAACTGCTCGTAGCGATCGATCGATACCTGCCACACCAACGTCGGATTGGAGCGTAACCGACACCCCAAGTGCCTCCAGAGTCGCCTTCGCTTCGTAGGCAACTCGCAAGTCGGAGGTACCGGCGGTCAGAATTGCGACTTTCCCTCCGTTCTTCGTCGCACTTCTCAAGACGATCGTTCTGTAGGGCGACGACACGTCAAAGGAGGGAACTATTCTCACAGATCCTCGGACCGACTCCACATTGAGCAGGCGCGCGGACACCTCATCATTGCAACGCGTCACGAGTACCGGCGCATCGCTCTTTCGAAGCATGGCTTCAACGATCGCAACGATCTCTTCAGGCGTCTTTTGAGGACCGTACACGACCTCTGGCATACCGATTCGCTGCGCACGATCGATATCTATCTGGGCAAAATCCTGTACTTGCAAGGGGCTGAGGGACGTCACAGCCCTAGCCTAACGATGAAATCGCAGCGAAAAGTCCTGGGGTCCGTATCCTGACACCCATGGCGTCGATCCAACAACCGCCCCGGATTGCATATCTCGGACCACAAGGCACCTTCACCGAGGAAGCGCTCAGGTCGGTCAGGGAGCTCTCCTCTGCAATTCACATTCCGTTCGCGAGCTTTCGCGAGGTGTTCAACTCCGTGCACACCGGTCAAGCAGAATTCGGATTCATCGCGATCGAGAACTCGATCGAAGGAACGGTGATGACCACCCTTGATGCACTTGTATTCGAATACGAGTTCGTGATCGTTGCCGAACATCTGCTCGACGTACATCAACAGCTCCTCGCGGTTGCCGGTGCCGAATTGACCGGGCTCACCGACGTTTATTCGTTCCCTCATGCCTCCGCCCAAGTACGAGGCTTTCTTTCAAAGCACCTACCGCGTGCCGTCGTACATGCCACCAATTCGACCGCACAAGCCGCACAACTCGTGTCCGAGCTTCGTACTCCAACGGCCGCGGCAATAGGCCCCCGAATCGCTGGAGAACTGTACGAACTCATCGAGCTTGCGAGCAACATCGAGGACTTTTCCAATAATCAAACGCGCTTCGTCCTCATCGCTCAATCCTCTACCACCGAGCTACCAGCTCCTACTGGACACGACAAAACCTCGGTCGTCTGCTTCCAACTCGAAGACCGACCAGGTTCGCTGCTCGAGATCATCAATCACTTCGCGAGTCGGGGGATCAACCTCACAAAACTCGAATCTCGACCATCAAAGAGGGCAATTGGCGAGTACTGCTTCATCATCGATTTCGAGGGTCACTACCAAGACGAGGCGGTACGCGCTTGCATGGAGGACATTCGTCGGGGTGACGCCGTGGTCAAGTGGCTCGGATCCTATCCTGCACCTTGAATTCAGGGGGTCACCGTACCCTTGCGCCACTAGCGTGGACGACCTAGGAGGGATGGCAGAGCGGACGAATGCGACGGTCTTGAAAACCGTTGGGCCACAAACCCCGTGGGTTCGAATCCCACTCCCTCCGCCAGGCGTACCTTACGCGTCCAACCCCGTGGACAACCTCACGTCACCTCCATTCCAACCCCATGGAGGTTCGCGATGCTCAGATATCTAGGTAGGAAAATTACGTTGACTCGATGGGGTGCTCACCTAGCCTCCTCGTGTTCACGATCAAAGCTCTCTGCGCAGCCCACGTTGCAGAAGTAGTAGTCAGTTCCTCCAACGATGCGATGTGCGGGTGCAGTCCTGGGATCAACCGTCATTCCGCAGATTGGATCAATAGCCGTGGTCTGTGGAGCGGGTTGAGCCTCGTGTTCACGATCAAAGCTCTCTGCGCAGCCCACGTTGCAGAAGTAGTAGTCAGTTCCTCCAACGATGCGATGTGCGGGTGCAGTCCTGGGATCAACCGTCATTCCGCAGATTGGATCAATAGCCGTGGTCTGTGGAGCGGGGTTGGTATCTCCTAGAGAGTTGGATTTTCCAAGAAATCGATCCGGACTCGTTGAGAACCGATCTCGACAGTGCTCGGAACAGAAGTAGTAGACGTTCCCCCGAAACTCCATCGACGCAGGGGCATTTGCGATCTCAACTTGCATCGCACAAACGACGTCCTTGGCATATCGATCCTGTGATCCATACCGATCGCGGTTCCTATAGAGCCAATACAAGACGCCCAGAACACCAAGTGCGAGCACATCGAGCAGAGAGGTCAGGTTAACACCGAATGCGCTAGAGGCAACCTTGGTTGGTCGAATAGGGGGAATCCACCCTAAGAGCGTGAAAACACCCTGAGTAAGAAGTCCTGCAATGCTCATAACGAGCCAAAACAGGCTCAGCATCCGAAGTGCGGTTCGCACGCCATATTGCTTCTTGTAGATCAGAAGAATCGGAAGGGTGATCAAATCAGCGAAAATGAAGCTCACCACTCCACCGAACGAGATCCCTCCCTGCCATAAAGCGGCAGCAAGCGGTATGTTCCCGACAGAGCATACAAAACTCAAGATTGCCACCAAAGGACCAACCAGGGCGTTCTCCAAGGTGGTCAACCAGCCGTGACCATGAAGAAATACCGCACTCCACACGCCATGAGGAACAGTCGAAGCAAGCACTCCGGCAACAAGGAATCCGATAAGCATCTCCTTGCGCAACATCGCTAGGTCGCTCATCGTGTACGAAGCCGCATCGGTCCAGCCTGCTCGAGAACGGACTCGGACACGAAGAGGAACTGCGTCTCCGTTTGACACCAGATCAACCCCTATGCCAGGGCGACGAGTCGCGTCTGACTCCACCACGTGCTTGCCACGAAACCAAAGTGCTCCGAGCAGAACGAGCAGGGTGATCATGATGATTCCACCGACGAACTCAGCGGCTAAGAACTCCCAGCCGATAAGTACGAACAGTACTATTCCGAGCTCGAGGACCAGATTGGTCGAAGCAAACATAAATACCATCGAGGAAATGAAATCAGCGCCTTGGACTACGAGCGCGCGGGCCATTGCCGAGGCCGCGTAGGAACAGCTCGAACTCACCATTCCGTACAGCATCGCCCTCAACACTTCCCCGAAGCGATGTCCGCCTAATTTTCGCTGCATCTCCGCGCGCGTGACGAACGCTTGAATCGCGCCTGATAGCGCGAATCCGAGCACGAGCGCCCAGATCGTGTCCCAGAACATCAAGAAGGCCTCACGCACACTCGCAAGGACTCCGTTCAAAATCGCTGATCCAAGCTCCGTAGCGACGACCATCGAGTTCTACTTCCTATGATCGCACGAGCCGGGCGATCGCCGTCTGAGCCTCTTTGATCTTCGCCTCCGCGGTCGCGCCGCCTTCGAGAATTGCCTGTTGAACACAGTGATCAAGATGGTCTCCAATGAGACTGACGGCGACTGCCTGGAGCGCATTGGTAACCGCAGACACCTGCGTGAGGACATCTATGCAATAGGTGTCCTCTTCAATGAGCCGTTCAAGCCCACGAACTTGACCTTCTATTCGACGAAGTCTCTTCAGTATGTCGGACTTATGTGTCAGGTACCCGGGCTGCATCGTTGACTCCCTTCGCTCAATACCCTACCAGGGTATAGCAAAATCCGACCTGCAAGGATTCCGTTAGTGCATCAAGAGACGTGGCTCGTCATCAAGGTGAAGCTGCTGGAACCAGAACTCGTCGCCTGAACCTTGTGCCTTGAGTTCTTCAGCCTCACTCGCAAGTCGCTTCATCGGAGATCGAGCTCCATTCCTGTGTGCAACGAGCACGACTTGAAAGCCCGAACGTCTGAGCTCCCGAGCATGCGAAAGCGCGGCAGTCATCTCGGTACTCTGATCGAAGATCAGGTAGAGACGTCGCCCGCCTCTCGGCATTCCGAGTCCCTCCTCGGCCAACAGGCCCGAAATGCGCTCAAATCCAAGGGACACACCGCAGGCAGGGAGCTCCAAGCCAAAGCGCTCGAGCATTCGATCGTAACGACCGCCACCGGCGAGCGAAGTCGACCAAAGAGGGTGTGAGAACTCGTAGACCGTTGATGTGTAATAGCCAAGGCCTCGGACACATAACGGGTCGATCCTCACCTCCATGCCCTTGATCGCACCATGTACATGCTCCACGATGGTTCGTAGTGACTCAAGCACTTCAAACTCGACGCCAGCGTTTCCGAGTTCGTCCAGCGCCTTACTCCCGCTCACACTGCCTAGACGCTCAATCACCGCTTCACCCACATGGTGGTCGATGCCCCTGCTGGACATCTCCTCCACCACGAGCTCAGGTGCTATCTTGTCCAGCTTGTCCAACGAGATCATCGCAGGGCCATGGAGTTCCTGGGAGATGCCTGCACGAACGAGCACTTGCTCCAACGCCCGACGGTCGTTCAATCGAATCTCCATGCCCTCCACGCCGAGTGCATGCAACGCGTGCCCAGATCCAATGAGTAACTCGACCTCTGCAAGCGGCGAAGGGTCGCCTATGATGTCGATGTCAGCCTGCGTGAACTGACGAAAGCGACCCTTCTGCGGCCTCTCGGCCCGAAAGACGGATCCGATTTGAATCGATCGAAACGGACGCGGAAGTCGAGATGCGTTGGCGGCGTAATATCGACAGAGCGGAACGGTGAGGTCGAATCGCAGGCCACCGTCGACGAGATCGTCTTCCGAGTTCGCCGTGGCAAGGTCGAGCTTGTCTCCCCGCCGAAGAAGTTTGAACGTGAGTTTCTCGTTCTCTCCGCCGCCCGAACCCATCAAAACGTCAAGCGACTCTACAACCGGGGTCTCGATCTCGATGAATCCGTGGCTCCTATACGTCGCCCGGATGAGATCAAGCGCATAACTCCTACGATCGACTTCGCCGGGCAATATGTCTCTCATGCCTCGGAACGACTGCGATGACTGCACACGCCCTCCTTCCACCTGCATTCAGACTACGCCCTGAACAGGGCATCCTGTGAAGTCCTTTTACCCTACGCATCCGATTCTCTGGGAAGCGCAAGCGTTTGCAGCCCCCGGGCGACCTCGATGATCGCGCTGTGATCCAACGAAGCACCTCCTGAATTCTCGATCGCCCGAAAGCACTCGAGTACGAAGGCGGTCAAGGGTATGGAAACACCCAGCGAACGGGCAAACTCTCGTACGATCTCGAGATCCTTGGTATGCAGCTCGACACGAAAGCCAGGTTGATACTGCCTCATCAGCATTTGGGATGCCTTCGCAGACAAGATGGCCGACCCTCCACGACCTCCACCGA
The DNA here is from genome assembly GCA_049964275.1 of Acidimicrobiales bacterium. Lineage (GTDB taxonomy): Bacteria > Actinomycetota > Acidimicrobiia > Acidimicrobiales > Acidimicrobiaceae > JAJYZP01. The sequence goes on from JBMFXL010000031.1 coordinate 9,466, forward strand.
GTGCACGGAGCGCAGAGTCGATATCGACGTTCGCACGTTCGAGCAGGACGAGCGCCTCGGCAACTGTAGCCAGTGCACCGCCAACGAGTACCTGGTTCACGGCCTTCACGGATTGGCCAGCACCTACTCCCCCAACCAAGTTGATCTCTCGACCCATTGCTTCGAATACGGGCCGCACTCGCTCGAACACGGCGTCATCCCCGCCCACCATGATGGAGAGGGTTCCCTCGCGAGCACCAACATCACCTCCAGACACCGGAGCGTCAAGAACCTCGACCCCATGCAGCTGGCCCGCTGCGTAAAGTCGGCGAGCAAGGTCGGGAGATTCCGTGCCCATATCGATCAGGACGGCACCTTCCTTCATTGCTTCGATGACTCCGTGCGAACCAAGTGCGATTGTCTCGGTCACCGCAGGTGTCGGTAGCATCAGGATCACGACCTCGGAGAGGCTCCCAAGCTCCGAGACACCTTCGGCTTCAACCGCACCATGTCGTCGCGCTTCGTCGATTGGTGGTCGTGATCGCGAGATCACGTGGACCGTATGACCCGCCTTGAGAAGGTTGATCGCCATGGGAAGTCCCATTTGTCCCAGTCCGATGAAACCTACCTCCATGTGAACCTCATTCTCGTATTGCTACCTTGCCTGCACAAAGATTAGTGATCTTCCGCGCAGCTTCACGGGAGTCGGGTTGCACAGAGCGAAAGCCGACTAATATGATCGGAATTATGGGTATTAGAAAGCTCTTCCAGTTCCCCGATCCCGTCAACGAGGTCGCGGCCCGGAGCGTCGCGGCGGGAGTCGTGGTGCTTGTCATCATTGCCGAGTTGACGTGGAACCGCCTACTTCTTGCCATCATTGCATTGGGATTTCTCGCGCGCGTCCTCTCGGGTCCGAAACTCTCACCTCTCGGACGTATTGCCACCCACCTCATCGCAGATCGATTGATCAAGGGCGGACGTCGAGTACCTGGACCACCCAAGCGATTTGCGCAAGGCATCGGTACCGTGTTCTCAAGCACAACACTCCTCCTC
>JBMFXL010000032.1:0-10349 GCA_049964275.1 Acidimicrobiales bacterium
CGATCTTGTGCCGACTTTGCATCCGTCAATCAGGTCATTCGCTCGCTCAACACCGAGTCCCCCCCGCACATCGTTGCGTTCGACCTCCCTGGGTTTGCGAGCTCGCCTCCTCCTTCGGAGCGATGTGGCACCCCGTGGTATGCGGAGTGTGTGATCCACGCGATCGAGGAGTATCTCGATGAGGTTGGTCGCGAGCTTCCCGTGATCATCGTTGGGCACTCGTTCGGTGGACGAGTCGCAGTGCAGATTGGATCGGGTCCCGTTCCTTTCGACCTTACCCATATCGTCCTTACCGGCGTACCCTTGTACCGCCCGGACGTGGTTCCACCGCCTTCGCGGAGCTACCAATTGATTCGCAGCCTTGCGCAGCTCCATCTCGTTTCAGAACGAACGCTTGAGCGTTACCGACGTAAGTACGGTTCTCGAGACTACATCGAAGCTCAAGGAGTGATGAGGGGTGTGTTCGTGGAGACGGTCAATGAGAGCTATACCTCTCAGCTCCGTGCGATTGAGGTACCTGTCACCTTGGCGTGGGGAACCGGTGACACGACTACGCGCATCGCGTTGGCGGAGCGCGCGCTAGGGGACCTTCGGAAGGGCACCCTCGTGTCGTTCGAGGGAGTAGGACACCTCGTTCCGACCGAAGCACCCGAGATGCTTGCGAAGGTGATCATCAAGAGCGTAGGGGCCGGAGGAGTGACCAAATGAGTAGCTCTGACATTGCGGGGATAGCAGCGCTCGTCGTTGGTCTCCTCGCGGGTCTCGTTGCCTCTGCGCGCTGGTGGCGAGTTGCCCAGCGAGAACATTACATCGCAGGCTCGACCACGCGGTTCGCTGGGCGGTGGTGGTCTCCGTCGGTCACAAGGCTCAACACGGCTGGACTCGTCATTGCATTGCTCGCGGCCGAGGTTACGGTGAGGACCGATCTGGCTGACCTCGTCAAAGTGGTGATGGTCTTCATCTCTTCGATCATCGTGGTGGCTCTTCCTCGCGGTCTCACGATTCGAGGTCGGACCGCGAAGCTCGCGATCACTTCGCGGATGCGACGTCTCATTGGGTTGACCTGTCTGATCGACGCCCTGCTCCTGGCCGCTGGATGGTTCACTGGGTATGTCTTTCTTGTCGCGGGAGCACTTGGGCTGATTTCCCCGCTCATCGTCGACCTGTCGTTGTGGCTCCTCGCACCACTTGAATCTCGGGGGCTCGGGCGCTTCGTAGGCGCTGCCGAGACGAGGCTGCGAAGGATTCATCCCCGCGTCGTCGCGGTCACTGGCTCATTTGGTAAGACGACTACTAAGAATTACATCGCAACCCTTGTTGGATCGACCTTCTCGACCGTGGTGTCTCCGGCCTCGTTCAATAATCGTGGCGGCCTTTCGCGCACGGTGAACGAAGGATTGTCAGAGGGCACCGAGGTATTCGTTGCCGAGATGGGCACCTTCGCCAAAGGAGAGATTGCCGCGCTCTGCCGCTGGATCCCTCCGTCCATCTCGGTCATCTCCGCCCTTGGACCGGTCCACCTCGAACGCTTTGGGTCTGAGGACAAGATCCTCGATGCGAAACTCGAGATCACCGTGCCCGCAGATGTGGTCGTCGTCTGTATCGACTACCCCAAGTTATTGCTGGCGGCGAATCAACTCGAGGCTGAGGGTAAGCGCGTTTGGCGTGTGTCAGAGCGCGATTTCAATGCCGCCGTGAGCGTGCGCCCAAATGACGAAGGCGAGTTCGTGGTGTATCACGAGCAGCGTCGAGTGGGCTCCCTTCCGGCGGGGGATGTGTCGGGAGGAAATGTTGCGTGCGCGGTTGCGGTAGCACTCGAACTCGGGGTTCCTGAGGAGACCATCGGTCAGCGACTCCATGATCTCAAGGCCTCTCCAAACCGACTGACCTCGGTCGTCTCGGGCGAGACCGGAATAGAGATCCTCGACGACACCTATAACTCGAACCCTGCTGGTGCCCGACGAGCTCTCGCTGCACTCGAGCGACGGCGCCGAGGTGGCAAGGTGGCGACGGTCGTGACGCCCGGCATGGTGGAACTCGGAGCGCGACAGTATGTCGAGAACTTCAAGCTGGGAGAGAGCATCGCTGAGATCGCGACCAATTTGGTGGTCGTGGGATCCACGAACCGGCAGGCCATCGTCGGTGGTGCACGAGCTGCGGCGAAGATCGCGGGATCTTCGATCACCATCGTCGAGATGCCAACGCGTGAGCGTGCAGTCGAGTGGGTACGAGGTCATCTCGGTTCGAACGATGTCGTGCTGTATGAGAACGATCTTCCCGACCACTTCCCCTGAGCCGCGTAAGGTGCTTCCATCGTGAACTAGGTTTATCCTGACCGGTTGGGCAGGATAAGGAGTATGCGCGTGCCAAGTGTCGGTGTCATTTTCGGTGGGCCCTCGCCGGAGCACGATATCTCGATCCTGACGGGACTCCAGGCGTATCGGGTGCTCGCGAATGCTGGCTGGTCGGCAAGTGCACTGTATTGGTCGAAGTCCTCAGAATGGTTTCGTCTCGAGGGAACCCTTGAGGCCCCCGACTTCCTTCAGGGGGCCCCTGCCAAGGCAGAGGCGATCTCGCTCCGGGTTGGAGGGGAGTCCGGGGTGTTTCCGGCTCGGGATTCACGCTTCTCCAAGGGTCGTCCCTATGAATACGATGTGTTGGTGAACTGCTGCCACGGCGGACCAGGAGAGGATGGAACGCTTCAGTCTCTCCTTGATCAGATCGGCATTCCCTACACTGGACCCTCGCAGCGCTCCGCTGCGCTTGGTATGGACAAGCTCGCCTTTGCTGGGGTAATGAGCCTCGCTGGTGTACCGCTGCTCCCTCGCGTACTGCTCGACCGCGACCTCGATGAGATCCCTTTCGACGGTCCCTACATCGTCAAGCCTCGGTTCGGTGGTTCATCCATTGGTATCGAGGTGGTCAGTGACCTCGCTACCGCCATGCTCCGTCTGAATGGAAACGTACATCTACGCGCGGGTGCGATCGTCGAACCCTATCGCGCAGATCTCTTCGACCTTCAACTCGCAGTACGCACCTTTCCCGAGCTCCGCCTCTCTCAGATCGAGCGACCACTTCGTGGCGGGAGCGGTGCGGAGATCCTCTCGTATGGTGACAAATACATCGCGGGCGAAGGAATGGCGACCGCACCGAGGGAACTTCCCGCCCGACTCGCTGATGAGACCGCGGCTGAAATCATGCGTCTCGGCGCGATCGTGGCGCGCAGCGCCGGGGTGCGGGGCGTCGCCCGAATTGACTTCTTGGCGTCCGAAGCTGGCGAACTCTTCGTGAATGAGGTCAATACGATCCCTGGATCGCTCTCCCACTACCTCTGGGTGGAGCCTAAATGGGCTTTCGTCGACCAGCTTCTCAACGACATCGAGGAAGCCAAGGCTCGACCGGCGGTGACGACCGTGTCTGCGGGAGCGGACGGCACCGTGCTTCGGTCGGCAAGCCAGGTCGCGGCCAAGCTCGCCTAGGGGAAGACGTGGAGCACGATTCGAGAATGTTGCAGGGGATCGAGACCTCCCTGGGACGAGGGGAAGTGCTCCAAGAGGTGATCGAGCCTCATTGGGCCATGCTCGTGCGACCTTTCTTGCTCACTATGGCGGGGGTCGCAATCGGTCTCATTCTGGTCGTGTACTTTCCGTACAGATCCTCGATCGTCAACTGGTCAGCAACCATAGTGGTAGCGGTTGCAGCGGCATACTTCGCGGTTCACTTCGTCTCGTGGCGCCATGAGTTCATGGTGATATCCACGAAGCGGGTAATCCTCCAGCGAGGAGTCATCACGCGATCGACTCGTGAAATCCCCCTGCATAAGATCAGCGATGTGTCGTGTCGACAGAGCCTGCTTGGCAGGATGGTGGGTTTTGGATCCCTTGACATCGATTCCGAGCATGCCGATGCGTCTGAACAGCTGCGCTACGTCGCACGCCCAGTCGAGGTGCGTGCGCTGCTTGCATCGATGGCGTTCGGGCGGGCTCACGACGATGAACCCTCGACCACTACTCAGGTACCGCCAGGATCTCAAGTCCAAGGTGGTGCATCTGCCGTGCACCTTGTCGACGAGCTCGAACGACTCACCAAGTTGTATACCGACGGCTTCATCAATCTCGAGGAGTTCGAACGTTCGAAGAGGCACCTGTTGGGCGGTGACTTTCCACGTGGATAGTTCGGTGATAGGACTCGATCACCATCAAGAGCGAGTTTGCAAGTGCGAAGAGGTGGAAGTGAGATGAGTCTCGCAAAGGTTCGATCGGGCGAGGTCGAGATCGCTTACGACGTCCGCGGTGACGAACAGAGTCCCGCGATCGTGCTCATTCCAGGCCTCGGCGGAAGCATGGGAGACTTCGACGAGGACCAGGTGGACGAACTCATCGATGAGGGTCTTCGGGTGATTCGCATCGACAATCGTGACTCGGGTGCGTCCACTCACCTGACCTGGCTGGGAATGCCCGACCTCATGTCCATCTTTATGGGTGCCCAGGACAGGGTTCCGTATCGACTTGAAGATATGGCCGCCGATGTGCTCGCGGTGCTCGATGAGATCGAAGTCGAACGCGTGCACGTCGTGGGAGTCTCCATGGGTGGAATGATCGCGCAAGAGTTCGTACTCGCCCATCCGGAGATGGCGAGGTCACTCGCATCGATCATGTCGACTACAGGGGCGCGAGACGTGGGCAGCCCCTCACCTGAGGTGATCCAGCTTGCCGTCGGGTCGGTTATGGGTGGCGCGCCTCTTGATCCACTCGAAATGATGCGCCGAATCTCCTCGCCGGGTTATCCCTTTGATGAGTCTCGCGCTCGCGCGCGCATCGAGGGGCAACTGGCGTCGAGCAACGACCCCTACGGGACACTGCGGCAGCTCGCCGCCGTGCTCGGAGCCTCCGACCGCACTGAACGTCTGCGTGCGCTTGATCTGCCAGCCACGGTGATCCATGGTCGTGACGACCCATTGATCAACGTCTCGGGAGGGGAGGCCACGGCTGCGGCGATCCCCGGTGCGTCCCTCTTGGTGTTCGAGGGAATGGGTCATGACGTGCCGGAGGCCCTCTGGCCGGAAATTCGCGACACCGTGCTCGCAAACGTTCGACGGGCAGAGAGAGAGGGCCGGTGACCGACGAAGTGAGCCATGGCCCCCTGGCGGGCCTTACCATCATCGAAATGGCGGGCATCGGACCGGTGCCGTTCGCGGGAACCGTGTTGGTTGACATGGGCGCCCGAGTGATTCGAGTGGATCGCGTCGCAGATCGCCCCGCGTCGCGTACCTTCATCGATCGGCAGGATCACGATCCGATGCTTCGCGGCCGAGAGTCGATCGCGGTGGATCTCAAGCGCCCAGAGGGCGTGGCAGTGGTACGCGAACTTGCGAAGCGAGCGGACGCACTCCTCGAAGGATTCCGTCCAGGGGTGATGGAACGAATGGGACTCGGCCCCGAGGTGCTCCTAGAGGCCAACCCTCAGCTCGTAATCGGGCGAATGACCGGATGGGGACAGTCAGGACCGCTCGCCCCGCGAGCCGGACACGACATCAACTACATCTCGATCGCCGGCATCTTGGGCGCCATAGGACCCAGCGATGGTCCTCCTCAGATACCCCTCAATCTCGTGGGGGACTTCGGAGGGGGCACAATGATGCTGGTCGCGGGTGTGCTTGCTCAGTTACTCGCGGTTCGCCTTGGTGCTCGAGGTGGTGTCGTGGACGCATCGATGGTAGAGGGTGCCTCGTATCTTGCGACCATGATGCACGGCTTCATGGCGCAAGGGCTTTGGACGGCTCGGCGGGGCGTGAACCAGCTCGATGGTGGTTCACCGTTCTACGGTGTCTATGCGTGTAAGGACGATGAGTACGTGAGCGTGGGGGCACTCGAGCCGAAGTTCTTCGCAGAGCTCGTCGAGCGACTTGGTTGTGCGGATCGCGTACCGCCCGAGCGGCAGTACGTCACGAAGGAGTGGCCCGCGATGCGAGCGATCTTCACGGAGATCTTTCGCTCCAAGACTCGTGACGACTGGGCAGAGATCTTTGCAGAGTCCGACGCCTGTGTCACACCGGTGCTTTCGCTCGCAGAGGCTCCACGTCATCCCCACAATGTGGAACGCTCGAGCTTCCTCGGCGACGGTCACTCGCTTCCACGTCCAGCGCCCCGCTTTACGCATCATCCCGTCACTCACCTTGCCCCAGCGGGTCGAGTAGGAAGGGAGTCGCGTCTGATATTGGAGTGGCTCGGTTACTCCCGCACAACCATCGACGACCTTCAGAACGAGAGGGTGGTCGCAGGAGCGGAGGGTGCTGATGCTATTCCTCGGTCGGTCGAATCATGAACCCGTCTATGCGAGGCCGGAGTCACATCTCCTTGTCGTAGGGCCTCCACGTTCAGGAAAGACCACTTCATTCGTCATACCGAATCTCCTTGAGCATTCGGGGCCTGCGGTCGTCACGTCGACGAAGACCGACCTCATCGAAGCCACCTATGCGATGCGCCGAGCACGCGGGCGACTATGGCTCTTCGACCCATCGGGCACTATTACCTGTCCCGCGGGAGTGACTCCTGCGAGGTGGTCCTTGGTTTCCGAAGCGACGAGCTATGACACCGCGACCGTGATTGCGAGCGAAGCAGTTGACACCGCGCTCGGAATCCAGCATGGGGCGTCTGCACACTGGAGTGATCGCGCGAAGGCTCTGCTTGGGCCGCTGCTCTTTGCGGCACATCGCAGCGAAGGAGAGATCGAGGATGTCGTGCGATGGATCGATACGCGAAATGCGGAGTCCGCAATGTCGATTCTCGTTGGTGTGGGTGCGTACCGTGCGGAGGAAGTGCTCTCGGGGATCCTGCAGAGCGAGTCGAAGGAGCTCTCCGCAATCTACTCGACGGCCTCTGCAGCGTTGGGTGCCTATCGGACCGAGGCCGCGCTCGCGGTCGGCGCAGTAACCAACTTCGATGTGTCGTCGTTCGTTGCTTCCTCGGACACGCTCTACGTTGTTGCGCCGGCAACCGTGCAGCGACAGTGTGCTCCCATCGTGGTCGGCCTTTTGGAGGCCGTTCGTGAGCACTCCTATCGTCAGAACACTACCCGTGGCTCCCAACATCCGCGAGTCCGATTCTTGTTGGACGAAATGGCCAACATCGCGCCGCTCTCCAATCTCGGTTCGGTACTTTCCGAGGGTGCGAGTCAAGGGATCGAACTGCTTGGCTGCTTGCAGGACCTTACGCAGGCGCGGCTTCGATGGCCAGAGCTTTCCAAGGGATTCCTCACGCTCTTTGGCACCACGGTGTTGCTACCTGGTATCGGCGATCTCGAGACGCTCCGCACGGTTGCGGCCCTCGTCGGCGATCGGCATGTGATGCAGCGTTCCTTCACCGTCGAATCGCGTCGGACGCTTGGGAGCCACCACCGGCGATCACCAAGTTATAGCTTCTCCACTCGTCGCGAACCGAGAGTCTCGCTCGATCAGCTCGCACAGATCACGTCGGGAACAGCACTGGTATTCGAGCCCTCCCGTGGACTTGGTCGAATCGAGCTGGCACCCTACTTCGAACGTGAACGCAGCAATGCTCGTCCGTCCCTCAGTCGCGAATCGCCCCAATCGGGCAGGTGAGCGTCCGCGTGACCCCTTCGATGATCTGCACGCCATCGACGACCTCACGACCGAGGTCTTCGAGGTTGTCCTGCTCCAATAGCGCGATGATGTCGTATGGACCTGTCACGGTATCAGCGCGTACGATTCCAGGCAATTTTCGGACAAGTTCGATGACTTCGCCGACGCGTCCGAGGTCTGTCTGAATGAGTACGTATGCTTGCACGCCGATCCGATCAGCTAAAGGGGTCCTGCGACATTCTCGGCGGACAGCCTATCGCGACGCAGTTCTCATGCGAACGTGTGTGGAGTGAAGTTTGAAGGGAGATCCATCATCGAAGTGCTGCCGACGGACCTTCGAACCCATACTTCCAGGTAGGAAGAGTATTGCCCAGTCCGATGACGCCTGGTAGTCCATCGCCTACTTACGAGACCTTCAGGAAGCCGACACCGTGATGGACCATTGAGGGATAGCACAAGCCTTTGGGAGATCGTGGGTGGCCCCTAGTGGAGGTATCCCCTTCGAGGGAGGGGTAACGATGCGTGGGTTCGCACCGCGCGATCTGCGACGATCCTCCCGATCACGAGCGGCGGTGGCAGTCCTCGCTCTCGAAAGGTTCGTTCAAGCTGATTTGGATGGGGGGTGGTGATGATCAGCTCATAGTCCTCCCCGCCGAAAAGGGCCTCCTCCTCGGTCGCTGCCGGGTCGACCGGCACGTGGTCGATCACGAAGCCCACGTCTGACAGATCGGCGAGCCGATGAAGATCGAGGGCGAAACCGTCGGAGATGTCCATCGCTCCAGACGCACCCCCAATGAGTGCGGCTCGACCTTCTTCGATGCGCGGTAGCGGGCGGGCGTGTTGCTCCTCGTGAGGCAAGCGCGGGTAATGATGGGAACCGTTGGCGCGGAGCGAGCGAAGTCCCGCCGCCGCAGCACCGAGCGCTCGAGTGACCGCGATTGCATCACCGGGACGTCCGCGATCTCGTCGAAGGGGGAGTTCGTGGTCTCCAAGATGACCGATTGCGCTCACAGACACGACGATCTCCGACCCTCGAGAGAGATCGCCGCCGACAAGTTCGACATCGAATCGCCGACAGGCCTGGCGCACCCCATCGATGAGCTCGGCGACTGCGACCGTTTTCGGTGCCGCAATGGTGCACAATATGCGATCCGGCTGGGCACCCATCGCCGCGAGGTCGGAAAGATTGACGGTCACCGCTTTGAAACCCACGTCCGAAAGGCTGAGGTATGCAAGGTCGAAATGAACGCCCTCGACGAGCTGGTCTGCGCATGCGACACCGTGGGCCCATGGAGTCGGGTAGACCGCTGCGTCATCACCGAGTTCGACGACGTACGGATCCTTCTGGCCGTCTCGATGGGCTGTTTGCCTGAGGTCGGCGATGAGAAGTTCTTCCTCCCAAGAACGCTCCAATTCCGCCTCTCAATCGTTCACATTTGCAAATCAGTGTCCAGGAAGAGTAAAACTTAGTCCTAGCATTTTCGGCTTATGTCGGATGCGTTGCCTCGGGATGGGCGTTAGTGCCCGGGACAGATCGGAAGAACATCATGAGCGTTGCGACCAATAATCGCAAATTGATCGAGTGGGTCGGCGAGGTTGCTGCCCTTTGCCAGCCCGACGAGGTGATCTGGTGCGACGGTTCTAAGGAGGAGTTCGACCGACTCGCCGATGAATTGGTCGGTGCAGGAACGTTGGTGCGGCTCAATCCTCAACGAAGGCCTGACTCGTTCTGGGCTCATTCGGATCCGCGCGATGTCGCGAGGGTCGAAAGCAAGACCTACATATGCTCCGAGCGGGAAGAAGATGCAGGCCCGACGAATAATTGGCGTGACCCTCGTGAGATGAAGGCAACGCTCACTGAGCATTACCGTGGCTCGATGAGGGGACGGCGGATGTTCGTCGTGCCGTTCTCCATGGGGCCGATCGGTTCGCCCTTCTCGCTCGTGGGGGTGGAGCTCACGGACTCCCCCTACGTAGTGCTCAACATGGCTATCATGGCGAAGATGGGGGCGTCCGTCCTGGCTGACCTTGGGCCAGATGGTGATTTCGTTCCCTGCATTCATTCGGTCGGGGCCCCCCTCGAGGAGGGACAGGTCGACGTTGCGTGGCCGTGTGATCCTGACAACACGGCGATCGCCCATTTTCCTGAGACACGCGAGATCTGGTCCTATGGGTCTGGATACGGTGGCAATGCGCTGCTTGGTAAGAAGTGTCTGGCGCTCCGGATTGCATCGGTCATCGCGAGGGACGAAGGATGGCTCGCCGAGCACATGCTGATTCTCAAGCTGACTGCCCCCTCTGGCAGCGTGCATTACGTTGCTGGCGCATTCCCCTCAGCGTGCGGCAAGACCAATCTGGCGATGATGCTCCCCACGCTTCCTGGATGGAAGGCAGAGACCATCGGGGATGACATCGCGTGGATGCGATTCGGCGATGACGGACGTCTCTGGGCGGTGAATCCTGAGGCCGGCTTCTTCGGGGTTGCGCCTGGTACCTCCTCGCGAACCAATGCGAATGCGATCGCTACGGTGGCGTCGAGCACCATCTTCACCAATACGGCGCTGACCTCAGACGGTGACGTGTGGTGGGAGGGACTCACCGACACGCCGCCAGAGGGATTGACGACCTGGAAGGGTGAGCCCTATGACCCGTCCTCGGGGGCGCCTGCGGCCCATCCGAACGCGAGGTTCACGGTCCCCGCGGGCCAGTCGCCCCACATAGCCGAGGAGTGGCAGGACCCCTATGGAGT
>JBMFXL010000033.1:0-10183 GCA_049964275.1 Acidimicrobiales bacterium
TCCCAGCTCTTCGGGAGATCACGATCTGGAACCTGTTGACCCACACGTCTGGCCTGACCTATGGGTTTCACTACGCCCACGTCGTCGACGCTATCTACCGGGCCAACGGTTACGACTTCGGAACTCCACCAGGGCTCGGGCTTGCCGAGATATGTGACCAGTTCGCCTCGCTGCCGCTCCTGTTCCAACCTGGAGACGAGTGGAACTATTCGGTCGCAACCGATGTCCTCGGGCGTGTCGTAGAGGTCGCCTCTGGACTTACGCTTGACCAGTTCTTCAAGTCGAAGATATTTGATCCACTTGGGATGAAAGAGACTGGATTCTGGGTGGACGAGTCAGATGCCGCGCGCGTCGCGACCCTCTACGCATTTGAGCCGAAGTCTCGCTCGAGATCATCGCTTGCATCGATTGCTCCAGCGCATACCTCGCCTCCCTCGTATCTCTCGGGCGGAGGCGGCCTGTACTCCTCCCTCTCGGATTACTACCGATTCACCCGAATGCTGCTCAACGACGGAACGCTCGACGGGGTGCGGCTGCTCAGTTCGAGGACACTCAAGTACATGCGAAGCAATCACCTACCTGGTGGAGCGGATCTTGAGACCTTTGGGCGACCTCTGAACGCAGAGGCTTCTTCGGAGGGGGTAGGGTTCGGTCTCGGATTCTCGGTGGTCATCGATCCCATTCGCACGAAGTCGGTGGGTTCAGCAGGCACATTTGGGTGGGGAGGTGCTGCCTCGACGGTCTTCTCCATCGATCCACAGGAAGAACTGGTCGTGATGTTTCTCACCCAGCTGCTGCCCTCGTCGACCTATCCAATTCGTCCGGAACTCCAACAGCTGGTCTACGCCTCGCTGCGCTGATCGGTACAGTCGGCCCCGTGGAGGGCCGATAGATCAACATGCGAAACGAGTTCGGCGCCGTCTTGATCGTACGCAACGAAGAGCGCTACCTCGAGGAATGCCTGAGATCGTTGCAGAACGTCGTTGATGAAGTCGTGGTGCTTGACACCGGATCGACCGATCGAACCGTCGCGATCGCACGACACTTCGCAGACTTGGTGGTGTGTGGCCCATGGAACGGGAGTTTTGCTGACGCCCGCAATCGCGCTCTTGAGGCCTCCACGTCGACGTGGGTGCTGAGTATCGACGCGGATGAGAGGGTGTCACACCACCACGAACGTCTTCGGAGATTCCTTTCCTTAACTGCTGCTGAGGTTGCGCTCATCGACGTTCGTTGCGAGGCACATCATGCGGTCGGTGGATCTTATCGAACACACCTCCCTCGAATTTTTCGTCGCGGAAGCGTGCATTGGCAGGGTCGGGTTCACGAACGACTTGTCCGTGAGGACGGCAGTGATGCCCCGCTCGTAGCCATTCCTGGAGAGTGGTTATCCCTGAACGACGTCGGATACGACTCCCTCGATGCAGTGCAGCGCAAAGCGACGCGCAACCTGGCGCTCCTTCGTCAGGCGATCACAGAGGTACAAGATGATGACGAACTCGGTGTCGCGACGCTCTCCTACGAACTTGGTCGCTGTCTCATCTCGCTCGAGGACTTTCCTCAGGCCGCGGAGGCGTTTGCGCTGAGTGCTGAGCGTTCGCATCGTTACCGGTTGCAGTCATACGATCATCTTGCCAAGCTCGCGCTCGCACGAAAGGATTTCGACGGCGCCAGAAGGTGGATCGAACTCCTACGAAGCAATGGTGCACGCGCGAACTATAGTACGTGGCTCCTTGCGCAGGTAGACGCGCAGACTGGCAACGTACAACGGGCCATCGACGAGCTGCGACAGGTCGAACGGGTGGTCGATACCGCGGGAAGGGACTTCGGCACCGCGCCAGTCATTGAGATGCAGATCCTCGTCAGCTTGCTTGCGGGCGACGTGTCCACTGCGAAGGAGCGTTTCGCTGTCCTTCGTCAGGATCCGAACGCGTCCGAGGCCGTCGAAGGTGTGCGCCGAATCATGGAGCTTGCCGAAGTCCGCTAGCACTACCTCGGTGCGTGTTGGCATGGCCTTGGCTGAGTCGTGCACGATTCTTACCTTGGCGTTTGGCTTCATAGAGTGCCCGGTCCGCGTTGGTCAATAACGCAGTCGGATCGTCACCGGCTGCGCCGATGGCTATGCCGACGGAGGCCGTAAGTGTGACCGTGATGCCTCCCAGCTCGGTCGAATCTTCGACGGCACGCACGAGTCGATCCGCAATGGTAGTGGCCTGTGTCGTCGTCTCTATTTCGGGAAGCAAGATGACGAATTCGTCTCCGCCTAGACGAAAGGCGCGATCCTCTGCCCGGAGGTGTTCGGCGAGCAATCGCCCCACATGCGCAAGCACGTTGTCCCCGATGTCATGTCCATAGGTATCGTTGATCGCCTTGAAGCCATCGAGATCCAGGTAGAGGAGCGCAGAACGGCGAGTAGTTCGATCGTTCTCGAGCGAAGCAAGTGCACCCATGAGCGATCGCCGGTTGCCAAGTCCGGTGAGGGAGTCATGGGTAGCTTGATGGGCGAGCTCAAGCGAGGCGGCTCGGGTAAGGGTGACGTCGGAGAATGACGCGGCTACCCCTCGTACCGTTCCGAAGCGATCGCGTATGGGTATCGAGCTGAATGAGAACCATCGGGAGCCACCGTGGGGCATCGCTACTTCTATCTGCTCTCGGAGTACTGCGACGTGTTGATGGAGCGTGGTTTCCATGGGAAGCCTGTTGTGATGGTCATTTTCCGTCGAAATGACGCGCTCCCGGAGCTCAGAAAGGTCGAGTTGAAATGAGTCCTTGACGCCAAGCAGGCGGCGTGAGGAACCGTTTGCCTCGACTACCTCGCCTTGGGATCCGTATGCCACGATCCCCTCCTCGAGGGATTCGAGAAGTTCATGTCGCTGACGTGAGAGGGTCTCGAGGCCGCTGCGAAGACGAAATATCCCATCGCCAATGATTGCGGCTGATCCGATCCAGAGCACCGTCGAGCGAACGAATACCGAGAAGGGCAGTCCATCTGGAGTGATGAGATATGGCACAACGAAGATGAGTCCAACCCCGACCACGTTCCATCTCATCATGGACTTCGTGCCGTGGAGGGCCATCCAGACGACGGGTACTGCCACGAGTGCCGTGTAGCCCGATTGAGGTCCACCATCTGCATATCGCAGGAGCGCGACGATAAGGAGGAACAGGAACGGAGGGATGCTCTGGAGCCAGTTGGGCATCTTGGTATGCGGAAGGATGACCCAGCAGGAAAACACCACTACCGCGAGTCCGACGGCACTGTACGTAAGTGTGGTGATGTCGTGGTTGTGATCTGGAATAAGGAGGGAGAGTGCTCCGAGGACAAGTACTCCGAGGTAGGGTATCGCCTCTCGGGCGGCTGGGTGTAGCCGCTTCCTTATGCCCCTTTTCATCTTGGGAGTATCGGCGTAGTGTCCCTGGAGCTGAAACGGGGAGAACCAAGAATTCGGATTCTCAGCTCGAGTCTTCGACTAGAAACGTAGCTGTGAAACTTCGAATTTTCCTCGAGCCCCAGCAGGGCGCTTCGTACCTCGCGCAACTTCGTGTCGCTCAGGCCGCCGAGCACTATGGATTCGACGCGGTCTTTCGTTCGGATCACTATCTCCGAATGGGTGAGGGCAGCGGCGAACCGGGGCCGACCGATGCGTGGATCACGCTCGGTGCGCTGGCAAGGGAGACGTCGTCCATACGGCTAGGTACCCTCCTGACAGCGGCAACTTTTCGTTATCCGGGTCCCCTCGCCATTGCCGTAGCACAGGTCGACGAAATGAGCAGCGGTCGGGTGGAGCTTGGACTTGGTGCGGGCTGGTACACCGAGGAGCATCGGGCGTACGGTATTCCGTTCCCTCCGATGCCTGAGCGATTTAAGCGGTTGGAGGAGCAACTTTCGATCATCCGCGGGCTCTGGACTTCACCGCTCGGAGAGCAGTTTGACTTTACCGGCGAGTTCTATCAGCTCCATGATTCGCCTGCGTTGCCAAAGCCTCGACAGCAGCCCCACCCGCCCATCATCGTGGGAGGTCTTGGCCCCACGAGGACTCCCATGCTCGCGGCACGTTTCGCCGACGAGTTCAACGTGCCCTTTGCAAACGTTGATACCGTTGCCGAACTAGGAGGCCGAGCAGATGACGCATGTCGGTCAATCGATCGGGATCCCACCTCCCTACTCCGTTCGGTAGCCCTCGTGGTGTGCGCAGGCGAGTCTGCTGAGGAAGTGAGCCATCGTGCCTCGAGGATCGGCCGTGATGTGGATGAGCTTCGGCAGAACGGCCTGGCTGGAGAGCCCTCCGAGGTCATCGCTCAAATTGAAGCGTATCGAGCAGTAGGTGTCGAACGAATCTACCTTCAGCTACTTGATATGTCCGACCTCGCACAGCTAGAACTGATCGGTCGATCGATCCTTCCCCAAGTAAGTCAGTAAGTAGGCAATGCAGATACCGTGCGCTGCAATCGGTTGCCAGATACGATGAGCGGAGAGAAGTTCGTCGCAGGATAGAGAACGGAAGGTATCGATGGGATCTGATGAGGTCGGAAAGCCACGGCTCCGAATAGAGGATCCCGAGTTACTGAAGGGCCTTGGTACCTACGTCGCGAACGCCGACCGTAGCGGCTGTCTCGCCATGAAGGTGATCCGATCGACCGTGGCTCACGGTCGGATTCTCTCAATCGATCTCTCGGAGGCTGAGGCGATGCCAGGGGTCGTGCTGGCCCTGAAGGGTGCCGCGCTACTTGCAGGGACCGGCCCGATACCCCAGCCACCGGTACCGATCTCGGGACCGGCGGAAGCGTCCATGCGCCTCTGTGCTGACGATACGGTTCGATTCGTAGGCGAACCAGTTGCGTATATCGTTGCCGAGAGCGAGCAGGTGGCCGAGGACGCAGCCGAGTGCGTAGTCGTCGACATCGAACCATTGGAGTATGTCGGTGACGTCGATGCGTCACTTACGGGATCCTCGCTGCTCTTCCCGGAGCTTGAATCCAACGTGGCGGGCAGATGGCACCAGGCTTCTGGAGGTATTTCGGAAGCTTTTCGGGATGCCCGCTATGTCGCGGTTTTGGATGCAGAACTACCACGACTTGCGGCAGCGCCGATCGAGCCACGGGGATGTGTGGCGAGGTATCTCCAACAGGATGACCGTTTCGAGCTGCTCGTGTCCGCGCAGGATCAGCATCGCCAGAAGGCGCACATGGCCGAGGTGCTCGGGATCGATCCCGCGCGCATCCACGTGATCGTGCCAGATGTCGGTGGTGCATTCGGCTCGAAGGGCGCGTTGATACCCGAATATGCTGTTGCGGCGCTCTTAGCGAAGAGGTCGGGCCGCGCCATTCGATGGATTGAGGACCGGACCGAGAATCTGACGACCACCTACCAAGGGCGGGGGGTACGCGCCCATCTTGAACTCGCGCTGGACGATGGTGGGCGTTTCCTCGGAGTTCGAGGACGTGTACTTGCGGATGTCGGAGCCTATCTCTATCCGACGACGACGATGGTTCCGGTGACGGTCGGTTCGCTCCTGACCGGGGTCTATGCGATACCTGAGGCCGATATCGAGGTACTTTCCTTGCTGACGAACAAGGTACCTACCGGTCCGTATCGCGGTGCGGGGCGTCCGGAAGCTGCGTACTTCGTGGAGGCGCTCGTCGACGAAGCTGCTCGTGTTGTTGGGATGGATCCTCGAGAGATCCGTAGGAAGAACTTTGTTGCCGACGTTCAGTTTCCCTATACGACGCCTCTTGGCCTCACCTACGACTCCGGAAATTACCAACCGGTGTTCGATCGTGCTTGTGAACTGCTCGATGCCTCCATCTCGGATCTCGTATTGCCTGAGGGAATGGGCAAGGGCACCGAGATTGCCTCTGCCGTCAGTATGTACGTGGAGCGTGCCGCCCCACAGGTCTGGGAGTCCGGCGGACTCGAGATAGACACTCTTGGGCGCCGCGTCGTGGCGTACTCTGGTTCGACACCGAATGGCCAAGGCCATCGGACCGCGTTCGCACAGATTGTTGCAGACGAGCTTGAGGTCGCCTTCGACCAGATCGTGGTTCGGCAGGGTGATTCAGATTATGGGCCGGGTGTAGGTACGTTCGGATCGCGCTCGATGACCATTGGCGGCGAGGCATTGGTGCTCGCATCCGCAGAACTGATCGCGCTGGCGAAGGACGAGTTGGCTCGGCAATTAGAAGCCGCCCCACAAGACGTGGTGTATCGAGCAGGCTACTTCACGATGGCTGACCTACCCGATAAGCGCTACGACTGGTTCGAGATCGCGGAGCGCCGCAATAAGGAGGGCAGGGGGGCGCTGTCGATAAGAAGCCGAGCGGAACTTGCACTTCCCGTGTTCCCCTTTGGTGCATACGGTGTTGCAGTCGCGATTGATTTCGAGACTGGCAGGGTGGTCCCCCTGCTCGTCGTGGGTATAGATGATGGTGGAACCGTCATCAACCCTCTGCTTGCGGAGGGGCAAGTGCTTGGTTCGACGCTTCAAGGTGTGTCCTCTGCGCTCTACGAAGCCTTTGTCTACGACGAGCAGGGACAGCCGTTGACCTCCAACCTGGCGGATTATGCGGTACCGGCAGCCACGGAAGCTGCCTACGAGATGAAGAGTGAGTTCGCGGAGACGAGGACTCCTTACACGAAGCTTGGCGCCAAGGGGATGGGTGAGAGTGGCACCATTGGCGCACTTCCTGCGGTCGCAAACGCCATCAATTGGAAGCTTCGTGAATTGGGCATCTCACGTATCGATCCGCCATTCACTCCGATGCGGATGTGGTCTACGATATGGCGAGATGGTGCCCCCAACACCGTGACGGGAGGCGGATTCGATGGCGCAAAATAAGCGGGTTACCTTGCGAGATGTCGCGAGGCTTGCCCAAGTGCATCCAGGTACCGCTTCTCGCGCCCTCAACGAACAGGCTCGTGCAAAGAAGCTGGTGAATCCGGAGACCGCAGCCAGGGTGCTTCAGGTCGCTCAAGAGTTGAACTACAACCCAGACCCAGCGGCCCGGAGCTTGAAGACCCGGCGGAGTCATACGGTCGGAGTGTTGATTCCAGATCTTACGAACCCGCTGTTCCCTCCTATCATCCGGGGTATCGAAGATCGCCTTGCACAAAGCGGCTTCGTCGTGCTCCTTGGCAATACCGATGATGACCCGAAACGAGAAAAGGGCGTGCTGGAAGGCATGCTGTCTCGACGAGTTGATGGCCTTGTGTTGGCGACCGCGACGCGCCGTAGCGACATCGCGACCGTGATTGGTAGCGAGGATCTTCCGATCGTCCTGATCAATCGTGTCGTTGACGATCATGCGTTTCCATCGGTCGCCACCGATGATGTCGCGGGTATCAAGATGGCCGTTGCCCATCTGGCGAGTCTTGGCCACACCCGAATCGCCCACCTCGCGGGGCCACAGGCCCTCTCCACTGGTGCGAATCGATATCGTGGCTTCCTCGCGGGAATGGAAGCTGCAGGCATCCCCGTGGATCCCGAGCTGGTCGTCTTTGCGGAGAGCTTCTCCCATGCCGAAGGGGTCGTTCGGTGTCGTGAATTGTTGGCGTCGCGCCATGGTTGTACGGCCATCGTCGCGGCCAATGACATGCTCGCGATCGGCTGCTATCAGGCACTCGAAGAGTCAGGGCTCACCTGCCCCGAGGACGTTTCGGTCGTAGGATTCAACGATGCACCGTTCTCGAACCGCCTCTCCCCACCGCTGAGTTCGGTGAGTTTTCCTCATTATCAAGTAGGAATTGAAGCTGCGCAACTTGTGCTGGAGCGGATCTCTGATCCGACGGCTCCCACCAAGGTGCTGTTTCTGCCACCGGAGCTCGTTGTCCGGAGATCGACGACTCGAGTGGCGTCGGCGGTGGCCAAGCTCGGCGGACGTACCACAGACGATACATCCGTTCGTTCGATCTCTTGAATCCCCTCGTCAGGGCCTAAGGAGTCCCGCGATATTGAGGTCGAGGATCTTCGCTCGGTCGGCAGAAGAGAGTCCTAGTGCGTCGAACGGCCCGTGAATGTCATAGGCACCCATGTCGAATGGGTGATCGGTGCCGAATACCACGTGGTCGACTCCAACTTTGGCGATGAGGTAACGTAGCAGTTCGGGATCGTGGGTCACCGTATCGAAGTAGAGGCGCCGAAAGGATTCGCTCGGGCGCGCCTCGAGTAAGAGTGCCGGCTCGGGCCTGACCTGGGATGAATGGTCGATTCGCCCGATCAATGCTGGCAGGGCACCTCCTCCATGGGCTAGGACGATTTTGAGTCGTGGGTGACGTTCGAGGATTCCCCGCATGATGATCTGAGAGGCGGCGACGGTTGTCTCCATTGGATTGCCAACCGAGTTCCAAAGATAGGAGAGGCCGAACGGCGCGAGGTCGATACCCCTGGTCGTTGGATGGATGAAGACCGGAGCGTCGAGTTCCTCGGCGCCAGCCCAGAACCTGTCGAATCGTTCGTCGCCGATGAACGTACCGGCAACTGCCGTGGTGAGCTCCACACCCTTCAGACCGAGCGCAAGTGCTTCATCTAGAACCTCAAGCGCAAGCTCCGGGTCTTGGAGTGGTACCGCAGCAAGTCCTTCGAACGCCTCGTGGGAATTTACGGTCTCCGCCATCAGCTGGTTGTGAAGTCGCGCGATCGCCGCGGCCTCCGGTGGCGGGAGGTCGACGGGAATCATTGCCACCCAAGGAGAAAGGATGTGCTTCGTAATACCTCGCGCGGCGCCCAGTCTGAGCATCTCGTGGGGATCTGTCGCATTATGGACGATGGAATCGACCAAACGCCCCCCAACGGAGATGCCCCGCAGCACGCCATCGTCGTGCACAAGGTGAGGAGTTCGTGCCCCTAGTACAGGATTGTCGAGCAGGCCTGCGGGGACGAAATGGACGTGGGCATCGGTGGGCATGGCATCAAATTCCTCTGGAGAGCGGGTGTGTAGGGCAACTCACGGACACATGCAGTACCACAAATGGTACTTCGCGAGAACGGGTTCATACTGGGGTATGCAGCTGGGAGGCCATCCAATCGGCCGAATAGTAGCGATGCTTGTAGCCGATGTTGGTGCACACGTGATTGCCGTCCGGGAACATGAGAAGCGTGGCGTGCGGAGCTTCCTCGGCAAGTCGATAGGCGTGTGAGGAAGGTATGAGACGATCTCGCTCACCGAACACGATCAGCAGCGGTCGTTCGATCGATCCTGCACAGCCCCTCAGACTGAGAGCGCCCGCCTTTTCGCGGGCCTCTGCAAAGGTCTCCGAATGCGAACGAACGCGAAATGCCTCGCGAGTGAGATCGGGCAGCTGTTCCCAGTCCTCGGCGAAGTTATACGGACCAGAGAGGGCGATGGTCGCCTTGATGCGAGGATCGAATGCCGCAACCCGCGGGGCATAGTATCCCCCAAGGCTGACCCCCCAAATACCAATTCGATCGGCATCGATCGAAGGATGAGATGAAATGAAATCGAGGATGGCGGCACCTGGATGTTCCCATTCACCCTCGATGGCGAATGTGTACTCAGCCTCGCCTTGACCTGGTCCGTCGACGGCAAATGTGGCGATTCCGCGGTCAAGGAAGATCTCCTCCGTAGAGCGGAGTTCCTCCTTGGTCGAGTCGAGTCCTGAGAGCATGACCACCAGGGGAAACGGGCCTTCGCCGAGAGGAGTTCGCAGGTTGCCGATGAGTACGCCGTTGCGGTATGGCACCTCAAGCCGCTCTCCGTGGGGTGAAAGTAGCTCAAGCGCGCGGTTCATGTTGGCAACTGCCGCCATATGTGCGGCTTTCATCTGTTCGAGATCCGCAACGAAAACGAACTTGGCAAAGTGGAAATAGGAAGACGCTTGGGCAAAATGAGTGCCCGCGGTGTTCGCATGACCTGACTCGAGCGCGGTATGTCCAAGCTCCTCATGGCGCGTCCCGGCCTCCGACCATGTGCGACACCAGTCGTCCCACTTGTCGATGGTCCGGGTGATCTGGGTGAAGTCGGACGCGTCGATACCGTTCTGGATGAACCTTGGTCCCCAGTGATCGATCGCACTTTGCACGAGATGGTCAGCCATTCAAGCAGTCTTGCACTCGTTTGCGGGACCGTCAAGTGACGTCTGCGGCTTTCGGAGAATGACCTCGGTCACAGCTCTGAGGGCGCCCAGTTGAGGCATCTACCTGAAGCGCGCGGATGAAAATACCATGTG
>JBMFXL010000034.1:0-10145 GCA_049964275.1 Acidimicrobiales bacterium
CCCAAGACGACGACGTCACCTTCCACATTTACCCCAACAAACTTCCTTTAGGCAGAGGTCGCAGCGTGCGGGCGCTGCAGACTGGGTAGGACATGAGGTGTGACACGCTCTCGGAGTCCCAGGTCAGTGCGCCACGGTCCCACCCGCGACCGAACCGGATGAAGCGTCTTCGGTGGCGGTCCGTTTTCTGCGCCGTTGCCTCCTGGCGGTATCAGCCCCGAGCCTGGACGCCGTCTACGGCCGCATCTTCACCGACCAGGCAGGTGGCTTGTTGTCTAAAACTCCAAGAACTTTGCAACCGCACCGGCGAAATCCGAGGCTTGCCCGAGATAGTTGGCGGCGGGTACCGGGCCAGG
This sequence comes from Acidimicrobiales bacterium, assembly GCA_049964275.1. Classification (GTDB taxonomy): domain Bacteria; phylum Actinomycetota; class Acidimicrobiia; order Acidimicrobiales; family Acidimicrobiaceae; genus JAJYZP01. The sequence continues at coordinate 357 of JBMFXL010000034.1, forward strand.
TGGTGCCTCACCTGTGCGACGTATCCAGACGGCGTTCAGCCCGTATGAGGTCGGAGCCTCCACCTCCCACTCCCAGTTGTCACCTATCATGACCGAGGATCCCTCGTCTCCTCCCAAGCGCTCGATGGCGAACTCATAGATACGACGGTCTGGTTTCCCAAAACCAAGCTCGCCCTCAATGACAACCTCATCGAATAGAGCATCCAAGCCAAATCGCTCGACCTTCGACCGCTGGGAGTCCGCACCGCCATTGGTGACAAGCCCCAACGAATAGCCCGCCCCGCGAAGGCTTACGAGCGCTCTCCTCGTGGAATCCTCAAGTACCACACTCTGCTCTCGACGTTCGCTGAACTCTCCTACGAGCGCGGAGACGAGATCCATATCGACTGCTCCAGTCGCCTCCAACATCGCAGAACCCACGAACATCGATCTTGCTCGAGCCATGTCAAGACGACCTTGAGCAGCACGTTCCGGATCTGACCAGAAGCGGCGCCGTTCTCGAACGATCGCGCTCCACATGGCGTCGCGCCTTGAAGAGTCGATCGACGACTCGTTCTCGAGGACCATCCGCCAGAGATCATCCGCGAAGACATCGTGTATGAGCACCGTATCGTCCATGTCCGCAAGGATGATCCTCAGCTCAGTCATCAATTCCTCGCTGCGAGGTCAGAACCTTGTGACGGCCTCGCTTCAGTCGATCGAGAAACCGTTCGTATCGATCTAATACTCGCTCCCAACGAAACCCTCGATTCATATAGGCGTGCCCGAGCTCACCCATCTTGTGAACCTCAGGTCCACAGCCACGAAGCACTTCCATCGCGGCGACGAACTCTCCGAACGAGGAGAAAGTCATACCTCCAGCACTCCGCACGACATGCTCATTCGTCGCTCCGCACGCGGCATTGACCAAGACCGGCTTTCGAACTGCCCATGCTTCGAAGAGCACGATCGAAAATGCCTCAAAATAGGAGGGCTGAATCAGACCTATCGAACCTTCGAGCAACGCCCACTTCTCATTCTCGCTGATCGTTCCGACGCAAAGGATGTCCGGCTCGTCCCTCGGTGGCACCACGACTTGGCCCGCATAGACCAAAGTCAGATCGCTTGGGAACAGTCGCTTGTACTCATAGAAGAGTTCTGCGAGCATGAGAGCACCCTTATGCCCATCGACTCGACCAAGGCACACGACATACGGCTTGTTCTCCAGCCCCCACTTCGCCAACAGCAAGCGTTGGATCCGTTCAGGTGGGGGATTGATACCGAGGCCAAGTACGACCGATGGCACCGCACCAACAGCAAATCGCTCGTGAACGAGCGTTGACTCAGCGTCGGTCTGAAATACGAGGCCATCGGCACGTCCGAAGGTCTCATCAAAGATTGGGAGGGCGAGTTGTGGCTCGTCATGCGCTGCTGGGTGAAAAAGCCGAAGTCCTCGAACTCGTCGGATCCCCTCCACCGTTGGATGATAGAGATAAGGATAGAAGGCAACGAAATCACCGTCATAGGCACCAATCGCATCCATGAGGCTCGACGAAATGGGTCCCTGCAAGTCGATGAAGCGATCACATTCCTCCGGAGTCGCACCACGTGGTACCGGAAGTACCAGATCCGCTAAGCCCAGGAAGTTCGGATCCCTCCCGCGGTCAACGTGGAATCTCCGAACCACCACGCCATTGATCACCGTCTCAGCTGCGGGAAAGTGATTTGCCCAGGTGTGTGAATCAATCGCCGTCGTGGTAAGCACCGTGACCTCGTGACCTCGAGCCGCCATACCTTCGGCAAAGCTACGAGCCGCAGACTCTGCGCCGCCGACGACCTCAACGCCGTATCGAGGCGTCACGTAGGCAATCGAATGCCGATCCGACCCATTCATAGGAACTTCTCCTGCACGACTGACTGCAACGAGGCGACAGAGCTTGTCGGGCCAAATTTGCGAAGCTGCGTGGCTCCTCCCTCAACCAGACCCTTCCGAAGTTCTTGGTCGACCATAAGCAACGCGACCGCAGTCGCAAATGCCCCTGGATCCGACCGTGGTACTAAGAGCCCGCCATGACCGAGTGTCTCGGCGACCGCACCCGCATCTACCGCCACCACGGGTAAATGGTGCGCGAATGCCTCGAGGATCGGTACGCAAAAACCTTCGTGAAGTGAGGTCGAGACGTAGACGTCTGCGGCCTGATAGAGCAGTTCGAGCAGCTCGTCGTCGACCGATCCCCAGAAGAAGACCTGATCGGCAATACGCAGTTCGTCGGCGATGCGACGTAACACGGCGGTGTATTCGGCAGAGAAATCCGCCCCTACGAGATCGAGCACCGCCGAGGGATCGTATGCCGCTCGATACTCAGCAAAAGCCATCAACAGGTCATGCGGGGCCTTGTGAGGCAACAAACGTCCCACGTACAACCACCGCGTTCCATGCATCGAAAGTCGACTTCGGACCACTGGATCGTCGACGAAGGTGCTCCTTGACGTAGAGGGTGTCAGGCTCGGTGTGAAGAGGACCGGAAGCACCATCACCTTCGAGTAGCCCATCTCCATGAGCTCACGCGCGGAATACTCCGAAGCGGCAAATGCAAGGGTCGCGGTTTCGGCAAGCATGGCGATTTGGTTTCGCGCCTCCGTCTGTGTACGAGCAGTTGCGGGAGACCACGGTAGGAAGAACTCCGCTGGCGTCACGTTGTGGTAGTACACGATCACCGGAACGCGTCGGGCAACCAACATGGTTGCGAGTGCCGAGTAGGAGCTGAACTGCACAATCGTGAGATCATCCGCCGGAACCTGATTGGGGAACTCCGAGAAGATCTTGGCACCACCGACCTTGTCGAGATGAGCGGCATCGACATAGAACTCCGATTGATACCCAAGCTCTTCAAGTGCTTCCGCCATCGCAAGCGTATGGTTACCTGTGGCATCACGCGTAGAAAGGGAGGAGACCAGGTGTCGAGCGATCACATCGACTCCATCCGCTCGAGATAAGGCCGAAAGACTTCAAGATGTGCCTCGTGGGCTCGGTCATGTCCAAACCGGTCGAGCTGAAGGGAGGCCGAGCGAGAGAGTTGTCTTTGAAGTCCTTCGTCGCGAAGCACCATCCCGACTGCGGCTGCGAAGTCAAGGGGATCGTCATTTTGAACCAATACCCCCGCATCACCGATGGTCTCAGGAACGGCAGCGGCTGCAAATGCTACGACAGGTAGGTCGTTCCTCATCGCTTCGACCACGGGAAAGCAGAATCCCTCATGTCTCGACATGCACGTGAACACATCTGCTTCGCGATAGTGAGCGGCAAGTGTCTCATCGTCGACCTGACCAACGAGTGTGACCGCGTCGCTCATGCCGAGTCCTTCAATGAGCGCTTCGAGCGCGTCCACATATGGCAGGCAACTCCGCCCACCCACGATGGCAAGACTCGCCTGTTCATCGTAGATAGCGCGATAGGCAGCGAACGCGCGCACCAATTCGAGCTGTGCCTTATTCGGGAAGACTCTTCCTACGAACAGCCATCGAGCACCTCGATCGACGACGCGAGGACTCCGAGCGAACCGCCTCTCCAAGGTGATGAACGGAGTTGCCAATGCAACCGAACGATAGCCGAGAGACTCAAGATCTTGCATGTTGAATCGGGAAACGGTGAAGGCTAGGTCGGTCACCGAGGCAAACCGCTCGAGTTCCCCAAGTGCCCGCATCATCGCCGTGGCGACCCCCAGGTCCCACCCTGACGCAAACTCAGGCGGCGTCACGTTGTGAAAGTTCACAAGCTTGATTTCAGGTCGTTCTTCCAGAAACTCAGCAATAGGGCTCGCGGTCGATGCCTGATAGACGAGCAGTCGACGCTGTGATGATTGAGGCGTGAACTTCGAGTAGTGCACTGCATAGGCTTCGGCCCCCGGCTTGATCTCGTCCGCATACAAGGTCGACTCAACACCGAGCGACTGGAGGAATTGCTGGAGGGCGATGGAGTGCTGCCCTACCGCGTCGTACACGGCGAGCGACGGTACGAACTGATGAACCTCTATCGCGGTGGACATCAGGTCGTCGACGCCCCCGAAACGACCGCCGAGACATGGAACAAATGCGACTTCCTCGATGACCCGCTTGGTATGGTATCGCTCTCGATCGAGGTGAACCCAAAGAACTCAAAGAGGAACTCCCAAGTCTCGCGATGCAGGTAGCTTCCTGGGGAGAGGTCGACGGCAACACGCTCAGCGCGACTACGCGTCGCCACGGAAGGATCATGACCAACGAGCACGACACGTCCTCCCGGCGCGAGCGCGGAGGTGAGTCCCTCGAGCACGGCCAACTTGTCACCGAGCTCCAGTAGCTCGAAGTCACCTTGCAGCACCGCGGCCCCAAGCGAGGCCGGCGCCAGACGATCGACGTGTGTACGCAACCGCTCATTTCGCACTTCTACACCATGTCGCGCAAGATCATCGAGTCGAGCAGGCACACGGTCAATCCCATAGACGTTGTAACCCAGCCCGTCGAGGCTGCGCAAAAGCCCGTTGGCTCCTGCCGCACTTACCAATATTCGATCGACTTCACATTCGGGGCCGGTGCGTGGTACCACTTGTCCCGCTACGACGGTGATCGCGTCATCGGAGAGCGTGACTTCATAGACCAGTGGAAGCTCTCTCGTGCTGGGAAGCGCACGCTCAATCTGAGAAAGCCGGAGGTCAAGCGCATGGATGAGCTGAGAGAGATTCGCGTGGAAGTTCGTAAGCTGCTGCGTCACATAGTTGAGATACCACGCCATCAACTTTCGAAGAACCGTCTTGACATAGGTGACGCCAGCAATCCTTGATCGAAGCGGTACGTCGATATCGATGACCGCGGAGCGATCAATCGTGTACATCAGATGGGCAAAGTCCTCCGCTGACCGGCCTATCCCCTTCGGGAGAAGCCGTTCGTAGATTCGCCGCATCTCCGCCTCAACGGATGGCAGCAGTAGGCCCTCCTTGCGCTTTCGACGAACCTCTGCCTCGATTCGACGCTGCATTTCGCGCTGGAACTCCTTCGGATCGACGGAATTCTCCGTCGATTCTTTATGGCTCAGTTCCGCCATTGGAGCGACACCTCCGAGTTCGTTCGCAGCGACTTTCGAGAGGTCACCTTATTCGGGGAGTTCCTCTCAGGCGACGTCCCCGCAATGGGTTCATGCTTCGACGAATTGCCGATTCAGCTCTTCAGCAATCTGCACTGCATTCAGCGCCGCACCCTTGCGAAGATTGTCGCCCGAGACGAAGAAACTGAGACCGTGCTCAAAGCAGTCATCACTGCGCACCCTACCCACCAGTGAGACGTCCCCACCGACGCAACCAAGAGGCATGGGGATCTCCGATGGGCGCATTCCATACGCCCCCTCGATCAAAAATCGCGCTTCGTCCAGATCGAACGATTTCCCGAGATCAACGGTGAGCGAGATCGAATGACCCGTAAAGACGGGCACACGTACGCAGGTAACCGAGACCAGGAGGTCAGGAATCCCTAGAATCTTCCGACTCTCATTGCGGAACTTCTTCTCCTCTGAGGTCTCGTGATCGACCCAGGAGCCGGCCATCGGAATAACATTTGCCGCAATGACTCGAGGGAATACACTCGGAACGAGCGATGATGCGGCCGTACCATCAAAAGTGAGGTCGCTGGCCCGTAGTTCGAGCGCACTCAGTTGGTCTTGAAGTTCCCGCACTCCCGCGCTCCCCGCACCAGACACCGCCTGATACGTGCTTGCAATCACGCGCCTCAGTCCAAACCGTTGTGCAAGCGCAGCCAGGGGGGACATCACGATCATGGTCGTGCAGTTGGGATTCGCGACAATTCGCTTCGGCAGCGTCCGCAAGATGTCAGCATTGACCTCAGGCACCACGAGGGGCACCTCGGGATCCATACGCCATGCCGATGAATTGTCGATCACGATCGCGCCATCTCGGGCAGCCTTGGGAGCCAGCTGCTCAGCAGTCGACGCACCCGCAGAGAAGAGCACGATATCAAGTCCCTGGAAGCTCGCCGATGCAGCATCTTCAACCGTTATCACTTGACCCTCGAACTCGAGTGAGGAGCCTGCCGAACGAGATGATGCGAAGAGTCTCAGTGAGTCGACGGGAAATCCACGTTCTAGGAGGATGCGCCGCATCATCGTTCCTACTTGACCGGTAGCGCCTACGATCCCGACGTTCATCCCGTGACCTTTCCGTTGCCTTTTATCAGAGTTCAAATGCCTTGTGAAGCGCGATCACTGCCCTCTCAAGGTCTTCGGACCGTACGACACAGGAGATCCGTATCGCAGATGTCGAGATCATTTCGATATTGATGTGCTCGTTTGCGAGAGTCTCGAATACCTTGGCGGTCACACCGGGATGGGACTTCATACCCGCTCCCACGAGTGACACGCGTCCGATGTCGGAATCAGCCAGTACTTCCTCAGCGCCAATTCCCTTGGCTGCACGACTGGCGACATCGACGGCAAGGTCTGCGTCGAGCCGAGGCGCAGTGAAGGAGATATCGGTGTGCCCCTGAATCGAGGTGTTCTGCACGATCATGTCGATATTGATGCCCTGATCGGCGACTGATCGAAAGATCCGTGCTGCGACACCGGGTCGATCGGGAACCTTCGTGATCGTGATTTTGACCTCATCGGTCTCATGACTCACCGCCGACACTACGGCCTGCTCCATCGTCTCGTCCTCCTCTTTCACCCACGTTCCTGGTTCCCATGTGAAACTCGACCGAACATGCAGAGGAACCCCGTAGTTCCGCGCGAACTCGACCGACCTAAGCGCAAGGACTCGACCACCTGAAGATGCAATCTCAAGCATCTCCTCGAATGAGATCGCAGGGATCTTCTTGGCGGTCGGGACAACCCTCGGATCGGCGTTGAACACCCCTGAAACATCGGTGTAGATCTCGCATACATCCGCGCCTAGAGCAGAGGCCAAGGCGACGGCGGTCGTGTCCGATCCACCGCGACCCAACGTGGTCACATCTCGTGCAGTGGAGACCCCTTGAAAGCCCGCAACAACAGGGACTACGTTCTCTTCGATCGCGCGCACGAGGCGATCGGCCTTGATCTCTAGGATCTTCGCCTTCATATGGTCCGTATCGGTAATGATCCCAGCTTGGGAGCCAGTAAACGAGACCGCCGGCACGCCGATGTCTGCAAGTGCCATACAGAGAAGGGACATCGAAATACGCTCACCTGCCGTAAGCAACATGTCCATCTCCCGAGGAGTCTTGGTCTTGGACACCTGTTCGGCAAGTCGGATTAGGTCGTCTGTGGTTTTCCCCATCGCAGAAACCACCACAACGACGCGATGACCCGACCGGCGAGTACGCGCAACATGGTCAGCGACTGCTCGAATACGATCTGCATCGCCGACCGAAGTCCCGCCAAACTTCTGCACTATCAGGCCCACAAGACCAGGTTAGTATCCTGGGGCCTGGGCCACCGCGAACAAAGCCACGATGAAAGAGGTGTCCGACGGGGTTCAACATGAGAGTTGCACTTCACGAAATGCACCCGCCCATTCGCACTGCCGACTAGTTTGCTTTCCGTGCCAAGCGCAAAAAGAGAACGAATCAGGGCTAATCAAGCGCGAGTACGCGCCGAGCGAGAGGCCATCAATAAACGTAAGAAGCTCCGGACCCGAGGGATATTGATCGGCGGCGCAGTCGTCGCTGTCATCATCATCTTCTATCTCATCAATCGGTCCAACAACGCGACGAAAGCCACGCTGACTTCTGCACAGGCCTCGGTCACCTGTCCCGCCGCAGACGGATCGTCACCGAAGATTCGGCATTTCACTCAAGCACCCCCCATGTGCATCTCCACCTCGAAGAACTACACGGCGACGATCGTTACTGACGTGGGGACCTTCAAGGTCAAGCTCGATCCCAAGACGGCGCCACTCACGACCAACAACTTCGTATTTCTCGCCCGCTACCACTACTTCGATGGGATCATCTTCCATCGAGTCATCCCAGGTTTCGTAGTCCAAGGTGGCGACCCCACAGGAACCGGTACCGGTGGCCCTGGATATACCTTCAAGGACGAACTTCCTAAGAAGGGCGCCTACAAGCTCGGTTCAGTCGCCATGGCAAATTCAGGGCCTAATACCAACGGAAGTCAGTTCTTCATCGTGGTCGGCCCCTCCGGTGAGCAGCTTCCTCCTCAGTACTCACTGTTTGGGCAGGTCACCTCGGGTATGAGCGTGGTCAACAAGATCGCGTCTGATGGGACCCCAGGTGGCACCCCCAAGGTGGTTCACAAGATGCTCAAAGTCACCATTACCGAGAGCTAGGAAAGGTACCTCATGTTTGGCTCGAAAAAGTCCTACGATCCTCCAGCCTTTGACGGATCGTCACCGAAGACGGTTTCGTTTGATGCACCTCCGGCCTATATCCTCGAGGACGGCGCAACCTACAGCGCGCATATGGAGACCAACTTCGGCGGGATCACCATCGACCTCTACGCCGATCGCGCGCCTATTACGGTCAACAACTTCGTGTTCCTCGCGCTCTACCACTACTACGACGGCATCATCTTCCACCGAATCATCCCCGGCTTTGTCGTACAAGGTGGCGACCCCACAGGAACCGGCACCGGTGGTCCTGGCTACCGCTTCCGAGACGAACTGCCTGAGTCCGGACAGTACAAGCTTGGCACGCTTGCCATGGCAAATGCAGGTCCGAACACCAATGGAAGTCAGTTCTTCATCGTGTCAGGACCTTCGGGTACGCAACTACCGCCTTCGTACTCGATCTTCGGGCAGGTCACCGACGGTTTGGACGTCGTCGAATTGCTCGATTCCAAGGGTACGGGATCGGGGCGGCCGACCGAACGCTGCGAAATCATCAGCCTCTCGATCAATCGCTCTTAGGAGGGTTCCATCCCGTTCAGGCGAATCGATATCCGCTGCTCGATCTCATCGATCGCGATTTGTTCGCCGTTGCCAAATACTACGACCTCTCCAGCCCCATCGACGCGCCACTTGCCTGATGAACCTCGAATGAGTGCGGTCTGTTCCGAGATCCCTGCCATGATCACCCCATCGGTGGCGAGCGCGATGGTCCGCTGCTCACGTTCCTTTGGGTACGTATCGAAGTGGGGAACGATCGCCATATTGCGAAGCAAACCGAGTCCCACAGTGAGCGCTCCCCCACGAGGGTCTGCCATGGGGTCACTCAACACCATCGCGCCCGCTGAGGATGCGGCGAGCACTGCCCCATTTTGATAGGCGGTCACGATCGCTTGATACGCCGGAGTGTTCTTGAGCACTGATCGAAGGTGGAGCGGTGATCCCCCACTGAGGTAGAGAAAGCGGGCTCTCTCGATCGATTCGACGATCGCTCCCATGAAGGCATCAGGGCGAGTCAGTAGGTCCAATCCCCGAACCTTTGCACCTAGTCGTACAAAGTACTTCGTGGCATGCTCGACGGCACGGTCTGGGTACTCATACGCTGCCGCGGTAGGAATCACTACCACTTCATCGGTGGACGCGATCTCGAGCAGGCCCTTATCAAAAGAGCAAAAGTCGTTCCACTCAGCGCCACCGACAAGAGCTAACGTACCAACTTCACCCACCGCGCCATCCTCAATTCACGTCTCTCGCACGTTGCACAAAATCTACACTGCACGAATCACGGTTCCGAGAAATCGCGCACCGCATACCAAAGAACGACCGATCGTCTGTAACTTAGTGGGATGAAGATCCACGCCGTAGGAATCATTGGCTCAGGGATTATGGGCTCCGGTATCGCCGAAGTTGCCGCATCGTCGGGTTTCGAGGTGCTACTCAG
>JBMFXL010000035.1:0-9990 GCA_049964275.1 Acidimicrobiales bacterium
CCAGTTGTCTTCGTCGAGCCGCTGAATACGGTCGTGAGCAACCCCTGGGATGGACTTCCAGATGGCCTCCGCCTCATCGTCGCTCACATGGACGGTCACCCAAAGCCGCTCGGGATCGAGACCGAGCACCTCGGTGACGAGTCCCCAAGCAAGCGGGATCGCCTCCTCCTTGAAATAGTCCCCGAAGGAGAAGTTTCCCAACATCTCAAAGAAGGTCAGGTGCCGAAGCGTATGGCCGATCTGATCAAGATCGTTGTGCTTACCACCTGCACGCATGCATTTTTGAATCGAGGTAGCCCGCGTATAGGGTGGCACCTCTTCGCCGAGGAAATACGGCTTGAAGGGCACCATTCCCGCCACGGTGAACAGCACGGTGGTGTCATGAGGGATGAGTGACGCCGATGGAACGGATACGTGTCCGCGATCGACAAAGTACTTGGTAAACGCCTCACGAAGCGCTTGGGAGTTCATCTAGCCACGGCTCCGATTCCTGGTGAGGAAGGGTCTCTGAAAAGGACGATGGGTACGCGTTTGTGCCTCAGGGAGCCCCCCGACAGAGGATGGCACCTCATGGGACGAGACATCGGTGATCGTATGCTGAACGTTCACCTCGCGTCGCATGGTATCGAGTCCACCCTCGATGGCACTTCGCAGATCCTCACTTAAGTCCCGTGCGGAGCTGCTTGCGCGACGTAGGAGCGATGAGGGTGCTGCCCGTTCGATCCTCGCACGGAGGGCGCGCGATACCCGAAGCACCAGCACCGTACCAACGGTTGCCCCGAGGCCGAACCAACGAACGCGTGACGCCACCACTCACCTCCTCTTCGATCGGAATAACTCTAGTCCCCGACGGATCCCAAGTCGGAGAGCACGCGCACGGACGATCGGCGATGCGACGACGGAGATTGCGAGCTTGGAGGCAGAATCGATCGCGAGCGAGCGCTCCTCGGTGCGCTCCATAAGATCCTCCACACGTGCGACATCTGCCTTCGTGCCGACCAGAAGCGAGGTGGCTTCTTTCACTAGCTCAAGGGTCTCCCCTTGCATGGATTGCTGAAGGCTCTCCACACTCCGTAGGATCGCTCGCGCCTGGATCACGAGAAATGCGGCGGCTGCGAGCACCACAATGGCCAGTACGAGCGCGATCACCGCGATGGTCTGTGTCACTCGCGCTCCTTTCGATGGGTACCTTCCACGGTAGAGCCCTCGGTCCCATCCAGGCCGGGACCCCCATTGCGGACGATCTCGGACTCAGTGTCGCGCTTCGCGTCGAGGTCGGAGGCGTCACTGGACCCACGCATGGACACCTCGCCAACCGGCGCAGCCGGACCCCCATCCCCACCCGGCACGAGTCGATATGCCGAATACACCGAGTCCAATCGACGTAGCGCCGCAAGAATGGAATCGAGATGGGCAGGATCTCCGAGTTCGAATTCGAATCGCATGCGCGAGACACGATCCTGTCCCGCCTGTGAGGAGCTCGACAAGATGTTCACGTGGTGCTCCGAGAGCACCTTCGTCACGTCCGCGAGCAATCGGGAGCGATCGAGCGCGCGAAGTTCGATCGAGGTTGCGAAGCTCCCAGCCACATCGCGATCCCACTCCACGTCGATGACCCGCTCGAGGGAGTTGTTGATCAGTGCGAGCGCATTGGAGCAATCGGCACGGTGCACGGAGACTCCGCGCCCACGAGTAACGAACCCGATGATCTCGTCACCGGGCATCGGCGCACAGCATCGCGAGAGTCTGACCATGACGTCATCGAGACCCTCTACGTAGATCCCTGGACCGCCGAGCGAGCGAGCGCGGCGTTGTGGCATCGCCACCACCGGGTCCTGGAGATCCTCCTCGCTTGAGTAGAACTCCCGCTGCACCTTCTGGACGATCGTCTTCGCACTGACATGACCCTCACCTATCGCCGCAAGCAAGCCGTCGGTGTCGGTGTAACCAGTCAGACCTGCAATCTGAGCGAGCCCTTGATGACTGAGGTGCTTCTGCGTCGGAAGATTCTCCTTGCGCAACGCACGTTGAAGCTCCTCCCGACCCGATTCGATGGCTTCATCACGCCGCTCACGCGAGAACCACTGGCGAATCTTGTTCCTCGCGCGTGGGGTGACCACCGTCTTCAACCAGTCACGCGAGGGTCCTGCGCTTTGGATCTTGGAGGTGAAGATCTCGACCGTGTCACCTGATTTCAGGGTCGAGTCGAGGGGCACGAGCCGTTGGTTCACCTTCGCGCCGATGCATCGATGACCCACCTCGGTATGCACCGAGTACGCGAAGTCCACTGGCGTGGCGCCGATCGGAAGGGTGATCACCCGGCCCTTGGGGGTGAAGACGTACACCTCGTCGACCTCGAGATCGAGCTTCAGGTTCTCGAGGAACTCCATCGGATCGGGCGTGTCCTTCTGCCAATCGACGATTCGCTGGAGCCATGCCATCTCCGAGGGGGAACTGCCCTCCTTATAGCCCCAATGCGCCGCGACACCGAACTCCGCGCGGCGATGCATCTCCCTTGTACGAAGCTGTACTTCGAGCGGATTACCACCCGCAAGGATCACCGTGGTGTGAAGCGATTGATAGAGATTGAACTTAGGCGCATTGATGTAGTCCTTGAAGCGGCCGGGCACAGGACTCCAGATCGAATGGATCACCCCGAGTGCCGCCCAGCAGTCCTTGTCGGTCTCGGTCACGATTCGCATGCCGATGATGTCGTAGATGGAATCGAAGTCCTTGGCCTTCACCACCATCTTTTCGTAGATCGACCACAGGTGCTTGGGACGGCCGCTCACCTCCGCCTCGATACCGACCATGGCAAGACGCGAGCGGGCCTCCTCGAGCACGCCATCGAGATAGCGTTCGCGCTCGGGAGCACGGGTGGTGACCATGTGTTCTATCTCTGCATATCGCCGAGGGTGTAGCGCTGCAAAGGAAAGATCCTCGAGCTGCCACTTGAGCTCTTGGATCCCGAGACGATGCGCGAGCGGCGCATAGATGTCCATCGTCTCTTGGGCGGTTCGCCGTTGCTTCCACTCGGGCAGGGCTGAGATGGTACGCATGTTGTGGAGACGGTCGGCAAGTTTGATCACGAGTACGCGTGCATCCTTCGCCATGGCAAGGAGCATCTTTCGCATCGTGGCAGATTGCTGAGCCTCCTTGGTCTCAAAGCTGAGACGGTCGAGCTTGGTGACCCCATCGACGATTTGAGCGACCTCGGGACCAAAGAGCTCCTCGACCTCAGCAAGTGAGACTGCCGTATCCTCTACCGCATCGTGGAGGAGTGCTGCGGCGACGGTGACCTCGTCGACTCCGAGACGGCCGACAATCTCGGCTACCGCCATGGGATGAGTGAAGTAAGGTTCACCGGATCGTCGATACTGACCCTCGTGAGCTGCGCGAGCGATGCGAAACGCACGTTCGATCAGCTCAAAGGAGGCCTGTGGACGTGCAGCCGAGATGATCGCACGCAAAGGTGCGTCAGTAAGTAGTACGTTCTCCGCTTCTCCAATGGTCGCCATTGCTCTTCAACCTAGCGCTCCACTGGCTCGGTCAGGACTTGGAAGGGTCGCTACCGACGAGAGCCCGAGGACCGCCTCTGCGACGAGGGCTTCCTCTTCTGCGCAGGACGTTTTCGCGCAGGAGGTTGGCTCGCTCCGCCGTCTCCTCCCTGTCGGGAGAATGCCAACCCTCCAACGCTGGCCTGCGCTGCTGCGCGGGGCGTCAGAATGCTTGGACCTCCTGACTCTGCAATTCTGAGTGCAAGCGCGCGGTACTTCGGCTCACGCTCCTTGAAGATCGCAAGCAGCGGTGTGGCAATACCGATCGACGAGTACGCACCGGTCGTAAGGCCCACAAAAAGTGCCAGTCCGAAGTCCTGCAGTGTGGTAGCTCCCAGGATGTACGCGCCGACGACTAAGATCGACAACACCGGGATCACCGCCACTATCGAGGTATTGAGCGAGCGCATCAACACCTGGTTGAGCGAGAGGTTCACGGAGTCGGCGTAGCCCATTCGTCCGGTCTTCACGAGTGCGTTGGTGTTCTCCTGGACCCGATCAAAGACCACAATGGTGTCATAAAGCGAGTATCCCAAGATCGTCAACACCGCGATCACGGTGTCAGGGGTGACCTGGAAGTTTGCCAAGGAGTAGATACCGACCGTCACCAAGAGATCGTGCACCACCGCGATGATGGCCGCTGCCGCCATCTTCCACTCGAATCGAATCGAGATGTACAACACGATGCCGAGGAAGAAGAAGACGAGCGCCTCGAGCGCCTTCGTCGTGATCTGCGAACCCCACGTAGGACCCACATCGGAGATTCCCACCGCGTTCGAGGGTACGCCCCCCGCCTTGGCAAGGGCGCTCGCGACCGTGTACTCCTTCGTGGTTCGCGCGCTTACCGATAGCGAAGAGAGGTCGGCCTCAGCCTGGATGGTCCGACCACCCGAGCCTCCGAGTGAGACCACGGTCGCCTGAGAGATTCCATTGGCCTTGAGCACCGACTGCGTCGCAGCCACCGACAATGTCTTCGAAGGCACCTCCCACGAGGTGCCACCCTTGAAATCGATACCAAACCGTAGCCCGCGGACCCCAAGGGAAATTAGTCCCGCAACGATGACGACGAGTGAGATCGCAAAGAAGATGTTGCGCTTAGCAAGGAACCGGAACGAGGTCTCCCCGTGATAGAGCTTGGAGAATACGTTCATCTTGGGCTCTGCGTCGACCGATGGCGGACTGTTCGACTCGGCACTCGTCCCAGGAACATCAAATGAGGCCACGTCCTCCTCGGTCGAGGGGTCGTCGTTCACATCTTCATTGGGAGTCACGTCGTTCTGCTCCATTGGGCTAGGCCTTCGAAGGCTTGAGGATGGTCGTCGTCTTCGATGCAGAGGGCACGCGCTGGCCAAGGCCACGAGCGATACCCAGCCACTTCGCTTCGGTAAAGAGGCGCGACTGGCCGAGCAAGATGACGAGCGGGCGGGTAAAGAACCATGCGGACACGATGTCGAGCAGGGTGGACAGTCCAAGGAAGAACGCGAACCCTCGAACCGGGCCGATACTGAGGAGGTAGAGCAAGATCGCACCGATGAGCGACACGAGGTCCGCGGCGACGATAGTGCGGAAGGCCTTCGCAAACCCACGATCCACCGAAGAACGGATCGACTTCCCCGCTCGTACCTCATCTTTCAAGCGTTCGAAAAACACGATATAGGAGTCCACCGTGACGCCGATGGACACAATAAGGCCCGTGACACCCGAAAGATCGAGGGTGAGTTGACTGGTGTGCCCAATGAACGCCACGATGGCCCACAACAATGCCGCGGTCGTTCCGAGTCCAAGGATAACTACGACCCCGAGCGCGCGGTAGTAGAAGATTCCGTACAGCATCACGAGAAGAAGGCCACCAAGGCCCGCAGCAACCCCTGCCTTAAGCGATGAGCTACCAAGCGTCGCGGATACGGTCTGCACGGTCTGCTGCTGAAGTTGCACAGGCAATGCACCGTAGCGGAGCACGAGTGCCAGATTGTTGGCGGCGGTCTGTCCACCGACGCCGTTAATGACACCCTGTCCCCCGAAGCTCTTCGAGTTGATAGATGGCGCCTCAATGACGCGGTTGTCTAGCACGATGGCGAGTTGCTTGCCGTAGTAGGTCGAGGCGATCTGGTCGAACTTGGCTGAGTCCTTTGACTTGAGAGTGAACGCAACCTCCCACGCTTGACTCTGACTCAGGCCTGCGTTCGCAGACGAGATCGCCGTACCATTCAACAGCGCCGGCCCGAGCACGTAGCGACCGAGCACTTTATTGCCGGAGTACTGACCAAGCAATGCTGGCTGCGAAGCAACGATGGACCCTAAGGCCGTCGAAGGAACGTATTGGAGGAGCGTCTCTTGTTGGGCAGACGTAGGACAGAATGGCTTGAGTACACCCTTCGGGATGGCAGCGAGCAACGACTTCGGTGGCTTCACATAGTTCGGTGCCGTACACTCCACGATCCGGAACTGGAGCTGCGCAGTCTGACCGATGATCTTGAGCGCAGACTCGGGATGTTTGATACCTGGCAACTGCACGACGATCTCTTGGCCCTGCTGAGCGATATTGGGCTGGGCGACACCGAGTGCGTCGACCCGGTTTCGGATAATCGAGATTGTCTGTGCCAGGGTCGAGTTCGACACCTTGTGCACAGGCTTGTATACGATCGAGGCCCCGCCTTGGAGATCAAGCCCGAGGACGGGCTTGTAGTTCGCCAGGAGTACACCCACGAAGGTACCGATCGCAACGATCGTGAATAGCACTACCGAGACGACGTAGCTGCGCTTCATTCATCCACCATTTGCTCGAAACAAGACCGGAAAGAGACTAGCCCAGGTCAACTCAGCAGATGCAGAGTGACTCATTCGGCGCTTGGTCCAGGCTCATCAGTCGAGCGTGGGCGCACCTCTGAGCCGTCAGCGACCTCGGACTCAGGCGCCGAAGCGCTCGTCTCAGGAAGCGTCGAAGTGGGGAACTCATCTGCGACCTGGGATACACCATCGGAGCTATCCTCTGCCGGAGTCTCCTCGTCTTCCACGAGAGGAACACCCGCCGCGACCGCATCCATCTTCGCTTCGGCCGCTTCCATCGCATCCACGATCGCAGGATCGATTCGAGTCAGCGTACGGCGATCGAAGATCACCTCAACCTCGGGAGCGATCTCCACCCAGACCCGCTGATCGTACGCCTTCGTCACGACGCCAAAGATGCCGCTGTTCGACATCACGTCATCGCCTGCGGCAAGTCCCGCCTTGCGAGAGGCCTGCTGCGCCTTCGCACGAGGGCGAAGTATGAGGAAATACATCGCCGCGAGAAGAATTATGAGGAAAAGGTACTGCATCAAACCATCCTTTAGACCACAACCAGTGTAACTACGTCCATATTTGATCGATCGCCTGGAGGAAACTGGGGTAGGTTCCCGCAACGATCGCTGCACGTGCATCGTCGACGAGCCGCTTCATGAACGTCAGGTTGTGCCTAGTGAGCAGGGCTCCGAGCGTCTGTGGATCCACCTTGAAGAAGTGGTTCAAAAGCGCGACCGGATAGCGGCGGCATGTGTCACAGGGGCAGTCACCATCGAGTGGCGCATCTTCTTGACGAAATCGTGCCTGTTTGACTGAGACCTGGCCGCTCGAGGTGAGCGCAAGGCCGTGTCGCGCAAGGCGCGAAGGTGCCACACAGTCGAACATGTCGATCCCAAGTCCGATCGCATGTGCCACCGTGTAAGGATCGCCTACACCCATGAGATACCGAGGGCGATCCTCGGGGAGCGCCGCCGTGGTGGCATCGATCGTCTCGAGTGTGAGCGACCTCGCCTCTCCTACGGCCAAACCACCGATCGCATACCCCTCGAAGCCGATGTCGGTGATAGCCTCAACCGACTCCGCGCGACGCTGGTGATCGGTCCCACCTTGGACGATCCCGAACTGCGCCTGATTGGGATCGGATTTCGCCTTCCGTGCACGCGCAGCCCAGCGATGGGTAAGGGCAAGATGGCGATCAATCGTGGCCGAATCTGCGGGGAGCATCGTGCAGACGTCGAGCACCATGGCAATGTCCGCACCGAGTCGCTCTTGGACCTCGGTCGCACCCTCTGGGGTAAGCAAATGGGTCGAACCGTCGTAGACGCTCTTGAAACGTGCCCCTGCCTCGGAAACACTGGCACCGAGTGACATAACTTGGAAACCACCCGAATCAGTGAGGATCGCTCGGTCCCAGCCATTGAAACGGTGGAGTCCACCAAGCGACGCCACGACGTCATCTCCCGGTCGCAACATGAGGTGATAGGTGTTCGACAGCATGACCTCGTATCCGAGGGCCTCGAGCAGGTCGGCAGGAAAGAGTCGAACCATCCCCCTCGTGCCCACCGGCATAAATACCGGCGTCGCAAATTGGCGTACGGGAAGGTGGAACGTGGCCAACCGAGCACGTCTATCACGATGATGAACGACGAACCTTACGTCGGGCACCGAATCGACCATGTTCACTTCGGACTTCGAGGATGCGCCAGATCCAATAGCGTGGCATCACCGAAGGACAAGAAGCGGTAGTCGTGCGCGAGCGCGTACGCATACAGCGACTTCCATCGGCTTCCATAGAAGGCTTCGAGCAACACGAGCAGCGTGGAGTGCGGTGCATGGAAGTTGGTCATCAACAGGTCGACCGCTCGGAAGCGGAATCCCGGACGAATGAAGAGGTCGGTGGCTCCTGATCGCTCACCTCGAACCTCGACACTTTCCAAGGCTCGCACCACCGTCGTCCCAATGGCAACGACGCGTCGCGCGGATTTCACCGCATCCCAGGTCTCCTCGGGAACGTCGTAACGCTCTGTGTGCATGTGGTGCTCGGACAAGGTGGGTTTTGTCAGTCCGATGAAGGTTCCGAGCCCGACTCGGAGATCGACCGTATGGATTGGAATCCCGTGGAGTTGGAAACGCGTCAAGGTCGACTCATCGAAGTGCAGCCCAGCGGTTGGTGCTGCGACCGAACCCGCAGAGGCCGAGAACACGGTCTGGTAACGCTCAGGATCACGGAGCTCCTCCTTGATGTAGGGAGGAAGTGGCGTCTCCCCGACCGAAGCGAACAGCTGGGCATCAAGCACGCTGACCTTGCGCATCACGAGATGATCCACTCCGCGAGGTCGATCGTCGACGAGTCGGAAAAGTGGCTTACCCTCGAAATAGAGGACCTCGCCTCGGCGCAGCCGCGCCGAGGGTCGCACCATAGCTTCCCAACTATCGTCGCCAAGATCGTTGACGACGAACACCTCCGCAGCGCCACCCGACTCTCGACGGACGTGATACCTACAGGCCATCACCCGTGTGTTGTTGACCACAACGATGTCGCCAGGCTCGAGGAGCGAGGGCATCTCGGAGACCTTGCGATCGACGATGGAGTCGCCTCGTCCATCAAGGAGCTTTGCCTCCGAGCGAACGGGAATCGGCGACTGGGCAATGCGCTCGGGTGGAAGCTCGTAGGCGTAGTAATCCGCGTCGTCAAGGGACGGCGCCACTGGGCCATTCGTAGTGTGGTAGTGCGCTCCCTGTGGGATGGCGTGCTCTGTCATGACCCACTTACCCTAGTGGCGAAGGTCGCCTTCTTGATGGCTCTAAGGAGCGCACGCTCGACCTCAAGCACCCAGAGCGAACCACTCAGCGACTCTGGGGGAATCCGAAATCGACGCCCGCACGCTCAGGAGCGGCCCACCGTGCGGTCACAACCTTCCCTCGCGTGTAGAAGCGGACTCCATCTGGTCCGTAAACGTGAAGATCACCAAAGAGTGACTCCTTGTTCCCTCCGAAGGAGTAGAACGAGACCGGTACCGGGATCGCCACGTTCAGGCCGATCATCCCCGCATCGATCTTGTGCTGGAATCGGCGTGCTGCTGCTCCATCTTCGGTGAAGATCGCTACCCCATTCGCATACGGATTGGCATTGACCAAGGCGATCGCCTCACCTAGAGAGGAGGAACGAACCATCGAAAGCACCGGACCGAAGATCTCCTCGCGATATGCGCGCGAGGCGAGGGGCACATGGTCGAGGAGCGTGGCGCCGAGATAGAAACCACCGGAATCTCCCACGAGGGGATGGTCACGTCCGTCGACGACGACCTCCGCGCCGTCTTCGGCCGCGGTCTCGATGTAACCCATCACGCGATCTCGATGCGCGGCGGTGACCAGAGGACCCATGTCCACATCGTCGTTGCGACCATCACCAATGCGTAGGTCAGCAATCCTCGCGATGATCTTCTCCCGCAACGCGTCCGCGATCTCCCCTACCGCCACCACCACGGAAATCGCCATGCAGCGCTCACCCGCACTGCCGTAGCCCGCACTCACCGCAGCATCGGCCGCGACGTCAAGATCGGCGTCTGGGAGCACGATCATGTGATTCTTGGCACCTCCGAGCGCCTGAACTCGCTTACCCTGCTCTGCAGCACGCTGAAAGATCGATCTC
>JBMFXL010000036.1:0-9607 GCA_049964275.1 Acidimicrobiales bacterium
GTAAGGGTCGCTCGTGTCCTTCTTGGACATCCACCAGACAAGTAACGCCATGGACGAGACGGACAGCACCAACAGGATCACGATTATGACAAACATACGTTCCTTAGGCTAGAAGTGTTCTAGAGTCCCCGGACGCTCACCCAAGAGGGAGATAGCTCGAGATGTCCTCGCGCACCAGCCTGGAGGATCCGTCAGGTCCTACCGAGACGCCCACGAGTACATCCGCGACCTCCATGGTGCGCTTTTGGTGAGTGATGATGATGAGCTGGGTCGTGGCTCGAAACTCCTCGACGAGCCGAACGAACGCTGAGAGATTCCGGTCGTCGAGCGCGGCCTCTACCTCGTCAAGTACGACGAACGGAGCGGGACGAGCACGAAACACAGCGAACAGGAACGCGAGGCCGACGAGTGATCGCTCGCCACCGGACAGGAGCGAAAGACGACGCACCTTCTTTGTCGGGAGATCGATGTCGAGCTCGATACCACAGTTCATGGGATATTCAGGATCCGAGAGTCGAAGACTCCCCGTTCCTCCCGGGAAGAGACGATCGAAGAGGACCGCAAAACTCGCGCTCACGTCATCCAAGGTCGCGAGGAAGACTTCCTTCATCTCACGATCGATCTCATCGATGACCTGTCGGATCTCATGGCGAGAGGTGCGGACATCAGCAGATTGTCCCTCGAGGAACCGGAGTCGCTCGTTGAGTTCGACGAGCTCAGTCTCGGCGAAGGCGTTCACCTCACCTACTTGGGCGAGTTCACGATCAAGTCGCGCAAGCGCGTCGTGTGCCTGGGTCACCGGGACTCCCTCGATCGGCAACGCGCCGAAAATGGCCTCCTCGGTAGTCTCGAGGTACCGTAAATGGTTCTCGAGAGTGGCTTCGTAACGTGTCCGAGAAGTTGCGAGCTCGACGTTGGCAGCTGCGATGCGCTCACGGACCGACTCGTGTTCCTCTTTGAGCCCAGCCAAGACCTGATCGAGCGCATCGATGCGCGCAACGATCGCCCGTGCCTCGGCATCACGGCGCGAGAGACGGTGAGCAAACTCACTCGCTACCGAAGTCACCAAGGCGAGCTCGGACGCGAGTTCATCGCCGAGTGCGTGCGTACGTGCAATTCGTTGGTCGAGATCGTCACGAAGCTGGCTCTCCTCATCGACTCGGCGGTCATGGTCGCCGAGTGCCGAGGTCGCTTGATCGAATTCGAGTCGAGCCGCCGCGAGCGCGGACTGGAGCTCGGACGCTTCGAGATCGATCTGATGTCGAAGTTCGATCAGTGCAGCGACGCGCTGTCGATGGGACTCATGGACGCTTCGCACGCGAGCGAGTTCGGCCTCGAGTGCACGTGTGGTTGCCTCCTGTGCAGCGAGTTGGTGCTCCGCCTGAGCGAACGCCATCTCTCGTTGGGCGATCTGCTCAGCAGAGACCATTCGTTCGTCGAGGTCGGACAGCTCTTGGTCCAACCGAGCAAGGATCTCGCGATGGTGTCGTTCGTTCGACTCTTGGCGTTCGATCTCTCTATCGGCCTGGTCAATTCGACGACGTCGATTCGCGATCTCACCTTCGAGCACGCGTCGCCGCTCGATGAGGGCCGCCTGGCTCGCTCGAGCACTCCCTACTCGGTCGCTCGCGACACGCTTGCGCGCCTCAATGCGCTCTCGACGAACCTTGGCCACCTGTGAGCCATGGGTAGGGATGGAAAGCTCCGAGCGACTCAGCTTTCGTCCCTCGAGCGACACGACGATCAACTCGGGCGCTCGTCGGATCAGTGCGTGCGCTTCATCGAACGGCACGACGACCACGTTGGCGAGTAGCCCAGTGATCGTTTGCTCGAGCTCGGCGTACTCCGAGAGAGGACGAACGTGGTCGACGAGGTAATCAAGACCCTCGCGACGACCGAGGCTCCCTCGTTCCTCGTGTGCATCCAAGACATTGATCGTCCCTGCATGTGCCGCATCATGCATACGCTGGAAGCCCACGAAAGCGCTTTCAAGGTCGCGAACCTGTGCAGCGTATCCACGTCCGCCGAATGCGGCCTCGACCGCGAACTCGTATCCATCGTCGATCTGCACGAGATCGATCAAGAGTCCGAGAAATCCCGGCGTTCCACGAAGTGTCTCTTTCACTGCGCCTTGACGTGACTCGACCACCAGTCGATCGAGACTGGCGAGCTCGCCGGTCACCGCGGCCTCTTCCGCGCGCGCCTCGGCGACCCGGTCATCCGCAATTTCGATCTCGCGGACCACCTCTTCGTGTTCAGCATCGAGCGACGCGACCTCAACCACCAGTGTGTCGCGCTCTCC
Organism: Acidimicrobiales bacterium; assembly: GCA_049964275.1. Lineage (GTDB taxonomy): Bacteria > Actinomycetota > Acidimicrobiia > Acidimicrobiales > Acidimicrobiaceae > JAJYZP01. The sequence goes on from JBMFXL010000036.1 coordinate 2,303, forward strand.
ACGAAGCAATTCGCGCGAGAGGAGCTCCTTCTCGATCGATTGGGTTCGCGTGTGCCGCTCCTCGTCAATTCGCGCTCGACGAGTCTGGCTTTCCTCACTGTTGCGCCGTGCCAGCTCGAGCGCCGCGCGGGACTCCCTGAGGCGGGCGTGTATCTCGCCCTGAGCGAGGCGTGCGGCACCAAGTGATTCTTCGATAGGTTCTACCTCCTCGAGGGCGATGCCCTCAAGTAGTTGCTCCTGCTCAGTCAGGGCGGAATGCCGAAGCGAGAGCTTCTCCTCGGCTTCCGCGAGCGCGCTGAGCCGCTGTCGAGCCTTCAGGACTCGATCGTCAAGCGCGGGACGTTGTCCTCGATCGACCAGCTCACGTTGTCGTTCTAGGAGAAGCGCGAGGCGCTCCCTCCGAGCAAGCGCCAATCCCTCGAGTCGTTCGCGTAAATTTTCCGCCCTGCGCAATAATTGATCGAGGTCGTCGCGCGGTATGGACGAAGCTGCGGGGAGCTGTGCCCGTTCGGACTCCGCCTGGGCCACCGATGCTTCGAGCTCGGTATTGCGCTGTAGCAGCTGCAGCTGTAGTCGCTCGGCCGCTTCAAATCGTGCCTTGAGGTCACTCAGTTCGAGTTGGGCGATCCACAGCGACAATGCACGATGACGCTCGAGAAGTGAGGAGCGTCGGCGCGCGGACTCCGCCTGTCGTTCGAGCGGCCGAATCTGCCGCTTGACGTCCTTGATGATCTGTGAGACCTTTTCCAGATCCTCATCGGCCTCCGCCATTCGCTTCTCTGCACGCTCACGACGCCGTTTGAACTTGAGGATTCCCGCCGCTTCCTCGAGGACGAATCGACGTTCCTCCACCTTGGAATTGACGATGTCGTCGACCTCGCCCTGGGAGATGATGATGTGCTGGGTCTTGCCTACCCCTGCGTCAGAGAGAAGCTCCACCAGATCGATAAGTCTGCAGGAACTCCCGTTGAGCTGGTAGTCGCTCTCTCCAGAACGAAAGAGCCTCCTGGCAATCGCTACCTCCGCACTCGGAAGAGCAAGCTTCCCATCCGCATTGTCGAAGACGAGCCCGACCTCGGCGCGCCCAAGCGCGGGACGATTGGCACTACCAGCGAAGATGACATCTTCCATCTTCGTCGAACGAAGTTGCTTGGGTGACTGGGCACCAAGTACCCATGCGAGTGCGTCGACCACGTTCGACTTCCCCGAACCGTTCGGACCGACGACCACGGTGAGGCCTGGACTCAATTGCACGCGAACGGCGTCCGCGAAGGACTTGAAGCCCTTGAGCGACAGGTACTTCAGATACAACTCAACCCCCTGCAGTCCCGACCACTTTAGCGAGGGCGTCGGCGCTCGCCATGCGAGTGATCGATCTGACAACGAGGGCAGAAGTGCGCGCTACGGCCGCCGATGAGTACCCGACGGATACTGCTGCCACACCTAGGACAGGGCGCCCCGGAACGCCCGTAGACCGCGTGCGCGTCCTGATATCGCCCGAGCATCCCCACGGGATCTCGGAAGCTCTTGTCCTTGAGAGAGGATCCCCCAGCGAACACCGCTTTCGCGAGCACGGACCGGGTCACCGTGGCAAGTCGACTGACATGGTGTCGTGTAAGCACATTCACCGGCGTAGCCGGGTGAAGCTGACACTCGAAAAGGATCTCATCACTGTAGATGTTGCCGATTCCTGCAACGATCCGCTGATCCAGCAGCTTGGACTTAATCGCTTGACCACTCGAGGAAAATCCCTGTTCCATGGCATCGACCAGGTGTGAGACCGGGCCGAGTGCGTCCGGTCCGAGGTGCGCCAAGAGTCGTGGAGTACCGTCATCGGCGGTCGGCGACATGAAGATCTCACCGAAGGTCCGTGGGTCGACGAATCGCAGAGTTGTGCGGTCGAAGGTGAACACTGCGTGCTGATGAATCGGTACACCCTCGTGACGAGTACCCTCCTCCACGACCAGCCTCCCTGACATTCCAAGGTGAATGCTGACGGTGAACCTCCTCCGGTCACCTTCTTGCGAATCAAACCGGAGAAGGAGGAATTTCCCCACACGATCAACAGCCGTAACTGACGCATCAATGAGCCCAGCGAACTCCTCTGGACCCCACGCACCACGGCGCACCGTCCGAGACCCTTGAATGATAACTTCCGTCAGTCGACTGCCGACGACCAGAGGCGCGATCGCCTGCCTGGTCACCTCCACCTCGGGAAGTTCAGGCATTCGGCGACGATGGCGGTCGACGCAACGCTTCGAGCGCCGCGCGAGCCGCGTCCTGCTGGGCACCTCGTTTGGAGATACCTTGCCCAACGCCGAGGGCGACACCGTTCACACGTACGACCGAGTGGTAGCGACGTGCGTGATCAGGACCCTCCCACGAGTCCTCATAAGCGGGCGCGCCGTTCGCGACGACGAACTCCTGGAGCGCGGATTTGAAGTCACCAAGCACTTCGTCATTGGAGACCGCCTCGAGAAGTGGCGCAAAGAGACGGCCAATGAAGGATCGCACCGCGTCGATGCCACTGACTAACAAGATGGCGCCGATGACCGCCTCGAACGCATCGGCGAGGATGGAATCCTTTACCTCCCCGGTCGTCGAGCGTTCCTGTGGTCCGAGGTGGAGGAGTGGACCGAGGCCCAATCCTCGGGCGACGGGGGCAAGCGAGCTACTCGATACGATGAGCGCACGCATCTTGGTCAGACGACCCTCCTTCTCGTGCGGAAAGGAGTGGTAGAGCAGTTCGGCAATGCACATGTCCAAGACGGCATCCCCAAGGAACTCCAGGCGTTCGTTGCTCATACCCGAGCCCGAAGCGCGCACCGAACGGTGCGTCAGTGCAAGATCGAACAGCGCCGACGAAGCAACTTCCTCGGGGAGCATCGCGAGGATATCCGCGTCGACGCCCTCAGAGCACTCGCAAGCGCGCTCTCGTTCAGACACCCAGCTTGTCGGCGACGTAGTTCACGGCATCGCGCATGGTCTTGAGCTCCTCGAGCTCTTCGTCCTCGATACGAAACGCATTCTCACCCTTGGAGTATTCGTCCTCAATCGCCTCGACGAGTTCGATGAGCGCGAGGGAGTCCGCATTCAAGTCCTCGGTGAACGAAGCACTCTCTGAGATCTTCGATGGATCGATTTCGAGTATGTCCGCGAGGTAACCTCGCAGCGTCTCAAAGATCTCCTCTTTGGTTACCTCAGCCATTTCGGGGCTCACTCCTCGCCACTACCTAGGTTCAGCGCTGCTTCGAGCGCGTGAACCAAATCCATCTCCACAAGTCCAGCCGTCATGTGCACGGCGTTATAAATACCCTCTGGGGTCGACGAACCATGCCCGATCATGCAGAGGCCACGCACGCCAAGGAGCACACCACCTCCATGCGCATCAGCCCGGAGGTGATCGACCAGAGGAAGAAGCTTCGGGAGCGCAAGATCTAGGACCGCCTGTCCGTCGTCCCCTGAGCCAAGGTGTTCGAGCACGCTTCGTGCGAAGGTCTTGGTCGCCCCTTCGAGCGTCTTGAGCACCACGTTCCCGGTGAAGCCGTCGGTGACGACCACGTCGACCAAGTCGGTCATGACATCACGACCCTCGACGTTTCCAATGAAGTTGATGCGCTTGTCGTCTCGAAGGAGCTCGTAGGTCTCCTTGACCAGAGGCGAACCCTTGGTCTCCTCCTCGCCAATGGAGAGGAGTCCGACCCGAGGGGACTCGACGCCGAAGCGATCCTGGAAGAATATGGAACCCATCACGGCGAACTGTACGAGCCACTGCGCAGTGCACTCTGCGTTTGCGCCGGAGTCCAACAGCACGGTTGGCAGACCCCCAGGTACGGGAATCGTGGTCGCAATCGCCGGTCGCGTAAGGCCACGGATACGACCCATCTTGAAGAGCGCCGCTGCCATCGCCGCGCCAGTGTTGCCGGCGGAGAAGGTGCCCGATGCGGCACCGTCTCGAACCAGTTCGGCGCACCGGACGAGCGACGAATCACGCTTCCGGCGGACGGAGCTAGCAGGGTCATCGTCCATCGCGATAATCTCGGTCGCGACGACGCGGTCGACGATCGAGCCGATTCCTTCGGTCTTGGCCAGTGCCTCTTCCGTACCGACGGCAATCATGGGGATCTTGTCCTCATCTGAGAGGCGGACCATGGCTTCAATTACGACCGATGGCGCGTTGTCCCCGCCCATGAGGTCGATGGCGATCGGCTTCACGACGCTTTACTCCACCTCGACGGCTTGGCGACCCTTGTAATATCCGCAGCTTGCACAGATATGGTGAGGTCGCTTCGCGCTGCCGCACGATGGACACGTGCTCGCAGACGGTAGATCGAGACGCCACGCACTTGCCTTACGGCTCGCGCCCTTCGCCTTCGATGTTTTTCTCTTTGGTACGGCCATGTTGCTGTCTCCGAATGCCAAACGACCCTAGTGGGATCACAAGGCACAAAATCTAGTCGGCTCATGCCGCCAGACCATCCACCGAAACGACGCGTTCTTCGCTACCGCACCCCCGCGATCAGCGCAGCCCCGATGACCACGACGACCGCACCGATGACGCGCCATGACCTACCTCCTTCGCGGAAGAAGACCCCACCGACAAAGACCCCTACGACCACGCCTATTTCTCGAAGCGGTGCGATTTGGGCGACCGTGGCAGAGTGATACGCGAAGAGGACCATGAGGTAGGCTGCTGAAGAACCAAGCCCGATGAGCAGGATCGGTCGCCACGCACGTGACAGCGTCGGCACCACATTCCGTTGGCTCGCCAGCACGACCGCCCCCAGGACGAGTGCCCGACCGACCGATGCAGACCAGTCCTCGAGGATAGGGCTCACTCCTAGGTGCTGGACGGCATAGGCATCCCACAGCGTGTAGGTGCCGATGAGCACCCCGATCGCGCCGCCACTACGTATCGCGTGACCATTGATCTTGATTCGCGGTCCCTGGAGTGATAACCCGACCAACACCACTCCCCCAATCAACACGACGGCGCCGAGGACCTCCTCGATGGTTGGCGATTCCCCAAGAAACAGCACCGCGCCCACGAGGGCGAACCCGGGTCCCATGCCTCGAGCAATCGGATAGACCTGGGTATAGGCCGAGTTCCGGTAGGCAAATTGGAGCCCGAGAAAATAGGCAGTATGCAGAACTGCGGTCCCACAGAGGAACGTCAGGATCTCGTTGCTCAACCGAATTTCGTGATGAATGGCCACGAAGACCACGAAAGGTGCGACTCCCACCACACTGGTACAGGTCGCAAGCAGCGTCACCGCCATTGGATCCTCCGATGACGCGGATTTCGCCCCGAGGTTCCACAGCGCGTGGATGATCGCGGCACCGAGTACCAGCGAAAGCGCCACGACGGACAGTCCAGACACCCCCTCTCAGCAAGGCTCGCTCGGCCTCCACTCGAGGAGAGCCTTCCTCACCTACTGCGACGGTAGGTCGACCGAGATCTCCCGTAGGATCGGGGGCTCGTCGTCACAGTGATGGGACGCCCGACCTGCCGCCACATCGTTCAAATTGATGCCACACTGCACGCAGAGACCTCGACAGTCCGGACTGCACAGGGGCACGACAGGGAGCTCGAGCACAAGTGCATCACGCACGAGCGGCTCGAGATCGACCTGTTCGAACTCGTAGGTGTAGATCTCGTCCGGTTCCTCATACTGATCGATGAGCTCTTTGGGCTCAAAGATCTCATCCACCTGCGTCGAGATCTGACCACGTGCCTCCTCAAGACAACGCACACATTCTCCCTGCCAACTTCCGAACACGCGGCCTCTCACCATGATGCCGGGATGAGCGGCCTCGAGCTGACCCTCGAATCCGGCGGGCTCGCCTGGACTAACCCTGGAGGAAGTTACAAAGAGATCGTCAAAGTGTCCTTCACGGGAGACTCGTAAAGGTGCGCTCGGGTCCGCAAGAAGCTTCGAGATTGCCACTACAAAGTCACGACGTCCACTCACTTCGATCACCGATCCTGATCAAAAAACGCGTCCTCGGTCTGTCGAACCGCAGCATCACCATCCTGATCACGTCGCTCTGTGACCTTTGGGGCAAGCTTGGCGCGGCCCGCACGAACCGAACGTAGGGTGGTCTCGAGGGAGATCTCGAGACTGGCGAGCTTCTGGTCGGCGTAGTCGTTCGCTTCGTGACGAAGCCTTGAGGACTCTTCCTTCGCGCGCTGGAGAATATGTCCCGCTTCGAGCTGTGCCTGCCGTACGACCTCGGTCTTCGATACTAAGGACTCCGCTCGGGACCGAGCGCTTTCGAGGATTTCGTCAGCGTCGAGGCGGACTCGAGCCAGGTACTCTTCGCGTTCTGCCAACATCCACCGAGCCTCTTTGAGCTCGCTTGGGAGCTGGCGGACGGCATCCTCCAAAATCGCAAGAAGATCATCCCGCGGAAGCAGGACCGAGGACGACAGCGGCATCGTCTTGGCATTCGCAACAATTTCGATCGCCTCATCGAGGAGGGCGTGGATCGGAGGACGACGCGGCGTGGACTCGTCGTCCTCGGCGTCGCGAAACGTCTCGGAATCGATAGCCATCACTCGCTCCTAAATCTCGTCTTGATTGCGTTCGCAACCGGAATCGGCACCATCTCCGAGATATCCCCACCGTACATCGCGACCTCGCGCAGGAGACGAGATGCCAAGAATGAGCGCTCGGCGGAGGTAGGTATAAATACCGTATCGATCCCCGAGAGCTGATGGTTCATCTGCGCCATCTGGAGTTCGCTCTCAAAATCAGAGACCGCCCGCAAACCTCGTACGATCACCGTAACTCCCAACCGCCGCGCGAGATCGACCACCAGAGTGGAAAGCGACACGATCTCCACGTTCGGGAGATGCACCACCGAGTCCTCGATGAGCTGTTTGCGCACCTCCAGATCGAACATTGCCGTGGCCTTCTGAGGATTACGCATCGACGCCACCACGACCATGTCGAAGAGCTGCGCTGCTCGCTCCACGATCTCCAGGTGGCCGTTGTGGAACGGGTCGAACGATCCCGGAAAGAGCGCCTTGGTCACGACCTCACCCCATTTCCTTCCTCCGCCTCACGAAGACAAAGTGTGACCACGGTATCACCGTACGTCTTCGTGCGAAGCACCGACCACCCCCGAGGTGGTTCGATTGGGCGATTCGATTCGCACACGACGAGCGCGTCACCAAGGAGGCTCATCAGCTCACTCCATTCATCGAATGCGTAGGGAGGATCACACAGGATCAAGCTCGGAGCCTCCTCGATCCCCACGTCATTCCCACGCAAGAAGCGGAGCACGTCTCCAACGACGACC
>JBMFXL010000037.1:0-9595 GCA_049964275.1 Acidimicrobiales bacterium
AGAGGGACGGCGAAGGGGAGGATTGCTCTCGCTTCGACTCGTGGGGGAGCGCTTCTATGAAGCTCCTCCCACCATTCCCGTGCGAATTGCCACCTTCCTTCCCTCGCTTGATCGACTCTCGATCTTGCTTGCCAAGGTGACTGAAGTGGGGGCTGACGAGATTTTCCTGATCGTCGACCGCCAGGATCGTCGAGGAGGCGAGCCGGCAGGTTCCCTTGAACGGTGGAGGCGTACCGTGACAGAGGCGGCATCGCAATCAAAGCGTGCCTATGTCCCCACTATTCATGAGCCAATGCCCTTCGAGGCGTTTCTCGATGCCCACCGCAAGGATGCATTCCTCTGTGACCCTGCCGGCCAAGTCGTGGTAGGGGAGGTTCGATCAGCTGGGGAGGTCCGTTCAATTGCCGTCATCGGACCCGAGGCGGGACTTAGTCCAGTGGAGATCGGTCTGCCGACTGCGCGACTTCCCGGCAACATCTTACGCATAGAGACGGCAGCCATCATTGCTGCTGCACTTTTAGTAGTTGGGAGGGAGCGGATCGTAGTAAGTGGGCGAAAATAGTCGGGCAAATTCGGAAGAATCTTGAAAGAAGATCACGGAGAGTGTATAACTGATGGTCATGGATGATGTCGAAATAGAAGAACGCTACGCCGAGAAGGTGGGCGCGCGTCTGCGTGCGGTTCGCAAGCAGAAGAAGCTCTCACTCCAGGCGGTCGAGGCGATGTCGAACATGGAGTTCAAGGCATCGGTCCTCGGAGCATATGAACGAGGAGAGCGCTCGATCTCGGTGCCTCGGCTCCAGCGCCTCGCTGGGCTGTATGCGGTGCCGGTTGATCAATTGCTTCCCCAAGACAGCGGATTCAACACCGCGACCTCGGAGCTCTTCAACGGACTCGGCATTTCATCAGAGATGAAGAACCGCGTCGTGACGGTCGATGGGGCGTCGAACGGGGACGGGGTCCCGCGTCGTTATCGATGGGAACCAGACGGCAAGGTGACGATCGATCTCACCAAGTTGAATAGTGCAGCGGGTCCTGAGCGGGACCTCATCAAGCGCTATTTGGATATGATCCAGGTCCAGCGACAGGACTTCAACGGACGAATGATCACGATCCGCTTCGATGATCTTCGGATCATTGGTGCGCTACTTGAGATGTCGCCTCGTGACATTGCCATTCGACTTGCTGAGCTAGGGCTTCGCCTCACGTCATAGCGTGGAGGGATGCCCAACCGATACCCGCGTTCGCTCCTTTGTGCCTCAATGGACGGGGTGGAGTGGTCGGCGTATGTGCATATTCCGTTCTGTGCCTCGGCATGCGCGTACTGTGCCTTCTCAATCGTCGTGCACAAGGATGCGGAGCACGAACGGTATGTGAAGGCAATCACCGATGAGCTGGCCCTTCGTGAAGGTGAGCGAACTGGTCCAGTCGGCACGCTCTATCTCGGTGGAGGCACTCCATCTCGACTTGATCCGGAGCTAATCGGAAATGTGATTGACGCAGTTGCGCCGAGCGCTGGTGCCGAGGTGACGATCGAGATGAATCCCGACGACGTCAACTCGGCGCTCATCGACCGCCTCGTCGATGTCGGCGTGAACCGGGTCTCACTAGGCGTCCAGAGCACCGACGACGCGGTGCTCGCAGGGTTTCGGCGACAGCATCGACGTGCCGAAGCCCTCCGAGCGCTTGAAGTCGTTTCATCGAGCCGAATGGAACACGTGAGCGTCGACCTCATCTTCGGCGCCGCGGAAGAGACGTCGCGCTCCTGGGATGACTCGGTCAAGTCTCTGATCGATGGGACCTATCGGATCGACCACGTGAGCTGTTATGCGCTCACCGTTGAACCCCGCACCGTGCTCCATCGTCAGTACGCGCGCCACCCCAATGAAGAGTCCCTTGCCGATCGGTATGTACGTGCCGATGAACTGCTGACGTCGGCGGGGTTCGCGAATTATGAGATCTCGTCCTGGGCGCGTCCTGGTGGCCACTCTCGACACAATCTTGCATATTGGACCCATGTCCCCTATGTCGGCCTTGGTTGTGGAGCGCACTCATTTGATGGAGGGGTCCGAAGCTGGAATCACTTCAATTATGGCCACTACCTCACCTCGATCGAATCGGGCAAGCCCGCACAAGCGGGATCGGAGGTCATCGACTCGAAGGCACGGTGCGCTGAAGCGATCATGTTTGGGCTCAGAACCGCGCTTGGCGTGTCGGTCGATGAAGTCGACGTGCCTGACGAGCTCTTGGGGTACTTCGAACGCGTTGACGACGTGTATGTGCTGAATCGAGAGGGCCGCCTGATTGCAGATTCATTGATTGCGCGATTCATCTAGTGAGCAGGAGTGACCTGCGAAGACCCCCTGATTCTCTCGAGAAAGAGATACACCTGGCAGGACCCTGTGGGTGTGTCGAACGACAAGGCCGGAGTTCTCTACGCATCCTCGAGGACTCGGCCAAGTGGAGTCTTGCCCCGATGACCTGGTTCTGGTCAATCCAGTCGACGGGGTGGCCGCTATTTGGTCTGGGAGACGTAGGGCGTAGGTCACCGTTTCGACTGGGTCGTGCGGCGCGGCTTGCGTCGCCTTTGTCGGACGTGGGAGTTCCCACTTCACGCGCTGACGAAAGCGGCGATCAACGGCTACGCTTGCCCCATGTTGAGTAAGGCAACAGCAATGAAGCTAGGCAAGATTCTCGACATTGTCGATTCGGACCTCGTGGGTGCCCGAGGCGAACTCGTTGGCGTGGTGACGTCTGAGGAGGTCGTGGGTCGCGTGAGCCACCTAGAGGACCCGGAGTACCTTCCTGAACTGGTCAACGTGATTCGTGGCGCGGATGAGTCATTGCTCTGCTGGTTACTTACTGGGCTCATCGAAACGAGAGACCTGCCATCGTTGGCAGCGTGTCGGGGCCATCTGATGAGAACACAATCGAGCGGGGAGAGGGGAGACCTTGTCAACGAGTGGTAAGCAGCAGCGCGAAGCATATGCAGCAATGGAGAGGCTCTTTCGCGCACTATCCACGCCCATTGTCACTGAACTCGACGTAATGGTGACCAAGGTCGAAGGATTGGATGAGCGGGATCTCTACGCATCCCAGCTTGCCGAGGTGCGCCGATACGTGGCCGGCGAGATATCCCTGGATGTGTTGCGGAGCAACCTCAAAAATGGACTCGGGCCCCATCCCCTTCAAGCATTCCTTGAAGAAGAGGGACCCGAGTCAGACATTGTCGTCTAGCTACAGTGTCGTCTAGCTACAGTGTCGTCTCGTTAGCCCTTACGCGGGAACAGTGGGACGATCGTCTTGCCGAAGGTTGCGTTGACGACGCCTCCAAACGACCCGTACCAGGCAAGGATTGCCGTCAACAGTCCGAGATATCCGCCAAGGTGCGTCATCGAAGAGCTGTTGTTGAACGCTCCGATGGTGAGCAGGATGAATGTCAACGTCAAGGCGACGAAGATCGCGGCGACGGTGCCATTCGTTCCGAACGAGGCGATCATCATGTAGGCCGTGAAGATCGTCCATGCCAATAGGAAAAGTCCAGTGGCCTCGTGTGCAGTTGCTGCCGGAAGTTTTCCTGCAATGAAGTACACATAGCCTGCGAACGACATCCAGAACGCGCCATAAGACGTGAATGCGAGTGCGCCAAACGTGTTGTTCCGCTTGAACTCCCACATTCCTGCCATGAACTGCCCAAGCCCTCCGTAAAAGAGAGCGAGAGGCAACACGACGGCCGTAAGGCTCGCATCAAGGAGGTTCGCGTTGAAGCAGCTCAGCACGAAAGTGGTCAACGCAAATCCGGCTAGGCCAAGAGGCGCCGGATCAGCAGTTGCCGCACTCGTCGAGACTGCGACTTCCCTCACATCAGTGTCACTCATTGAATGAGCTTCCTTTCACGTTGTTTCCCCCTCCTCCCCGTGGACCACAACGTAGGTATCCCGGGAAGTGCAATTGGAGTGCCTCCAATTGGATTCGGGCCGACGAGTCACGGCACACGTGCCCGATTGTCGTCGGCTCCGGTATTCCCATGCGATTAATCCGCCTGGGAACTCTGACTCGCGGAGGCCCGCTCCGCGATTTCCTTCACGACATCCGCGTTCGCGAGCGTCGTGACGTCGCCGAGCTGTCGCTGCTCGGAGATATCGCGAAGAAGCCGTCGCATGATCTTGCCCGAACGTGTCTTAGGCAGCTCCGCGGTGAACACGATCGAAGCCGGACGTGCGATCTTGCCGATCTTTTGTGCGACGTGTTCGCGGAGTTCTTTGAGGAGCTCTTCGTTGCCTTCGTTCGTGCCCTTGAGGGTCACGAATGCTGCGATCGCCTGTCCGGTGGTCGCATCGGCACGACCGACGACCGCGGCCTCGGCGACTGCGTGGTGGTCGACGAGCGCAGACTCCACCTCAAGTGTGGAGATGCGATGTCCTGAGACGTTCATCACATCGTCTACACGTCCAAGCAGCCAGAAGTAGCCATCAAGATCTCGCTTTGCGCCGTCACCCGCGAAATACACCCAACGATTCTCCTCCGGCTTGGAGAAGCGCGCCCAGTAGACATCCTTGTAACGATCAGGGTCACGGAAGATGGTTCGCGCCATACCTGGCCAAGGCTGAGTGAGCACGAGGTAACCACCTGATCCGAGCGGAACCGAGTGCCCCTCGTCGTCGACGATGTCGGCGCCTATCCCTGGGAGTGGGGTTGTCGCAGAGCCTGGTTTCGTCGTGGTCACTCCCGGAAGCGGCGAGATCATGATATGTCCGGTCTCGGTCTGCCACCAGGTATCCACGATCGGACAGCGTTCGCCACCCACGAATTTGTGGTACCACATCCAGGCCTCGGGATTGATCGGCTCCCCAACGGTTCCGATGATTCGAAGCGACGACATGTCGTGGGACTCTGGGTACTCAGTTCCCCACTTCATGAACGTGCGGATTGATGTTGGTGCCGTATAAAGCTGCGTGACCTTGTACTTTTCGACGATCGACCACAGACGATCCTTCTCCGGATAGTTCGGAACTCCCTCGTAGAGCACGCTGGTGACGCCATTAGCGAGAGGGCCGTAGACGATGTAGCTATGTCCGGTTACCCATCCGATGTCTGCGGTGCACCAATAGATATCGTCGGGCTGAATGTCGAAGACCATTCGGTGGGTGGTCGATGCCCCGACGAGGTATCCACCTGTGGTATGGAGAATTCCCTTGGGCCGAGCGGTCGTGCCTGACGTGTAGAGGATGAAAAGCATGTCCTCCGAGTCGGTCTCGGTTGCAGGCTTCGTGTCAGGTTGATCCTTGACGAGGTCGTGGTAGTAGTGGTCTCGACCCTGCTTCATGGCAACATCTGCGCCGGTCCGCTTGACCACGACCACGTGATCAATTGAAGGGGTCTCCTCAAGCGCCACGTCGGCATACTGCTTGAGGGCGACACGGCCACCATTGCGCCATGACTCGTCGCAGGTAATCAGCACCTTCGCCTCGGCATCGTTGATGCGATCACGAAGGGAGTCGGAAGAGAAGCCTCCGAAGACGACCGAGTGGGCCGCACCAAGGCGGGCGCATGCAAGGAGGGCGATAGGAAGCTCCGGTACCATGCCCATGTAGATCGCGACTCGATCTCCTTTGGTCACGCCAAGGCTCTCGAGTCCGTTCGCAAATCGGCAGACCTCATGGTAGAGATCCTTGTAGGTGAGCACTCGGGTATCGCCTGGCTCACCCTCGAAGTAGTAAGCGACCTTGTCAGGCTGGGTCTCCACGTGCCGGTCAAGGCAACTTTCCGTGACGTTCAAGGTCCCGCCAACGAACCATTTGGCGAAAGGAGCGTTGCTCCAGTCGAGCGTCTGGTCCCACTTCTTTCTCCACTGAATACGGCCAGCCTGCTCCGCCCAGTAGTTCTCGTAGTCCTTCCCTCGCTCATAGATCTCGGGCGAGTTGATTGTCGCCTTCGCCTTGAACTCTGGGGAAGGGGCGAAGGTTCGCTGTTCGTCGAAGAGCGCCTCAATCGTCACTGACGGATCACCATTGTGTTCGGCCACGTCATCCCCCTTTTGTCGCATCTGTAACAATTCTGTGACAATTGCAACTGTAGCAAATTTTGTTCGAATCTGGAGGAAATGGCGTCAGGAGGTGACGAAATTGGGTCGAACGTCACGAAAATCGATTGATGGGTTACCTATCGAGCTTGGTTGCGGTCGCGTGTCGTGAGTCGGTCGCGTGGAGTGACGTGGCAAGTTCCCTGAGTAGCGGCATCACGGTTACAAGCGCCGGCACTGGTGCGCTCAGGTATGGCCAGACTTGCTCAGGCTTTGCCCCCCATTCGGCTATTCGCGGTGCGAGTTCCCCGAGTCGGACCGGCGTGCGGTAAAGGTTTGAGACCGCGAAGTCTTCAAAGATGTCGTAGTCCCCGACGCCGAGGGCGAGGTGGGTGAGCGCAATGACCAATCCGGTGCGATCCTTGCCGGCGGTGCAATGGACCAACACCGAACCGTCAGTATGTGTGAGAATGGTGCGGGCTGCCATGAGAAACTGGTCCTGGTAGTGGTCAAGAAGCGATATGTACATATCGGTCATGTCCTCGGTGCGTATTGACGCAATCTTTCCCTCGGAAAGCGCGACGATCGCATCGTCGTGTCCGCAGATGGTCCCCGTCATCGGTAGTCGCACGATCTCGGCGAACTCCGAGATGCCCGCTGGCGTGGGGGCGTTTGCTGCCTCCCGGTCGTCTCGGAGGTCGATGACGGTGCGTATGCCGAGTGCCTGGAGGAGTGTGACGTCGGGAGTCGTGAGTTTGGAGAGGTTCTCCGAGCGAAAGAGTTTTCCCGGTTGGATGACTCCGTGAGTGCCAATGTATGCGCCTGCGTCTCTGAGATTGGTGAGTGTGGTGCCCGTCACATGGCGTTGCAGGTGGATAGTGGTTCCACTGTCGCCGTCTCGCTCCACCAAGGGGTGCACGAGTGGGCGGCGAGTGTGGAGTTCAATTCCATGTTGTCGACCGTACGAGCGGTAGCTGACCGAGGCGATTTCGACCTCGTGGTCACCCAGGTCGTTGATACGTGGTGCTGAAAGAGCGTCGTGTGGGGCGAGAGGGACGAAGAGGCGATTGTCCGCTAACCGGGTGAGAAGGTTGAAGCGCGTGGGCATGAGGTCAGGCTAGTGACGGTGTGTCTGCATCGTCTTCAACTCACTGTTCCTGGGCGGCGGAGCTTGCGTGGAGGGACATGGTCACCGCCTGGCGGAGAAATGGCATTGTGAGCGGCGGTGTGAAGGTAGTCGTGAGTGTGAGTGATGCCTGGCTTCCTGTGGTGGTGAAGCTTGAGAGGCTGAGCGAGCCAAATGTTGATGTTGACGCAGTCACGCACTGCTCGGCGGTCAGCCTTGCACGCGATGGGTCAAGGACCAACTCGCCTGACTGGTAGTAGGCAGAGGGTGAGAGCGCTTGTGCGGCTTGGAGGACGCAGGACGCGGCCGTCTGCGCAAGTCGCGCTTGTTCAAGCACGCCTCCAGCGAGATCGGCGAGTGCGACGAGGAGCATAACCACGAAGGCGAGTACTCCTGGCACGAGCAGTAGCGCGGAGCCGCGCTCTGGGTCTAGCCCCCGGTGCACCCAAAGCCTCCTTCTCCCACGAGCTGGTAGACATTGACAGGACTTGACGCGGTAGCGGATACGACGAAGGTATTCGGTCCACCCGCGGGGAGCCAACTGACCAACGTGATGGTCGTGTGTGCGGTCGCGTTCACCATCGCGCATGATCCGGAGCTCACCGTGATCGAGAGTGTGACCGGGTCACCGTATCGATCCGTTGAGAGTTCGGTGTTCGGGGTGCCTGTTGCATTGGCTGCTGAGCGTGCCGCCGCACTTGCGATGTTTGCCAGGTCGATCTTGGTGAGCACGAGACGCCCGATCGTAAAGAGTGTCGTGGAAGCAAAGACCAAGACGCCAATCACGATGAAGAGCGTTTCGACGCCGGCGAGTCCGATGTCGCCAGCTGGATTAGAAGGTGGTCGGGTGATTCCTCTCATTCGAGATACCCAGACGCCTGTGCATGCAGGGTGGTCAGGCCGACGACGTTGACGAGTGCATTGGCCGTCCCCTTGAGTGCAACGGTGACAGAGAGCTCAAGATCATTCCCCGAGGTCGACCATGCCTCGTAGGTGGATCCGTAAGAGGCTGGCCACGCAGTGGTAATGACTTCGTCACCTAGTGCCTCTCTGGTTCCCATTGGAGACGTCCCGGCCGTTGCTTCTCTGACCGCTTCGCCCGCGAGGGATTGAAGTCGGAAGAGCTCAAAACCCACTACGCAGGTCTGAACGATGGCAAAGAGGACGACGAGGACGACGGTGACACCCACCAAGGTGGAGATCAACCCGCTACCTCGATCACGATCGTCGTGGGTTGGCCTAGAGCTACTGCCCAATTTGGGAGATCTGGGTACTAATGCTTGTCGTAGCATTGCCCATTATCACCTTGAAAGCGACCCACATGCCCACCGCCAAAAAGGCAATGATCAGCACCACAATCGCTGTTGAGATGACGCCCTCTCCGGTCTCTCTAATCAGGGAAACACGGCTTTCTAAACCTAGAATTGCCGCGATCACTCTCTGATAAGTGGCAACAATGCGGTTAATGAACATCCTTGTCATTTCGTTTTCCTCCATCCTTGGACAAGTCGTAGTCTAGGCGATAATACGAATCAATTCAACCAGCTGAGAAGAATTTGAGCGAATTGATCAGTGGAATTGCGAGCAAGATCGTCCCAGGAATCAAGATCGCTATCGACACTGGTATCCAAACCAACTGTGAACGAATTTCAAGTGTCTCTATGAGCTGCAGATGGCGATTACGTCGCAAAGTCGCAAGCTCAGCTTGGAGCAACTGACCGAGCTCTGGGGTGTTGATGTGTAGGTGGATGAGCTCCGCGAATCGTTCAAAGTTAGGTATTGCGAGCACATGAGCGAGCTTGAGGAGTTCTTCACCTATCGCGCCACCTCGATCAGTGGCCGAGAGCGCCTTGCGAAGAAATGGCGCCCATGGATGGCGCTCATCTTGTGAGGCGCGCAGAAGCGCACTATTGATTGATCGTCCCGAATTGACGAGGATCGACGTCAACTCTACGAGCTCGATGAGGCTGGTGCTAAGGGAGCGCCCAAGTCGTGTCGATCGCTGGTCAAAGAATCCGACGAGTACTCCAATCGTGAGGATGGCAATGAAACCGCCCGTGACAAGCGCGCTACCGGTCGAAAGACCGAACGACCAACCGACAAGGGCGATGATGGCCCAGATAGATGCGTAAAGTGCGCCAGCGATGACCAACAGGTCGCGTACCTCGAGCCTCATTTGAAGTCGCCCGAGCACCTTTGCAAGGTAGGCGGATCCTCGATTTCGGTGGCTGGTTGACGATGGACCCAATCGTTCCATTTGACCGCGAAGGCGTCGCTCCGCCAAAAAGCGAAGTGTTGAGGTCGAACGACTTCGCGCGGTACCTCCCAATGTTGCTTGTGCGAGCACAATCGCTCCAGAGAGACAGAGCACGACGATGACGACGCGAGCGATCATACTTCCCAAGATCGGACTCATGACGTGACTCCATCCACGAGCGATTTCCGTC